>DASQWI010000017.1 GCA_035640355.1 Actinomycetota bacterium | reverse complement strand
GGCGCCGGCGACCCCGGCGCCCATGCCGAGGCTCCACGCCGCTGCGGCCGCGACGAGAAGCGCAACCACCGACACGACGTCCGGATGGATCGGCAGGTGAGCGAGTGCCATCGACAAGCGCGTCGACAGCGGTCGGTTCAGGTATCGGGAGACGGGTCCGTCGGCCGCCTTGGTGAGCGAGCGACGCAAGAGCTTGGCACCTCGCCGCAGGTCCTCGGGCGTGTCGACATCCTGCCACCAGACGCCGCGCGGGAGCGGCACGGCCGCGAGCGGACGGGTTGTGGCGAGCTCGGTCACGGCGCCGGCCAGCGAGCCGTCGCCCCGCGCCGCGGCGCGCCGCTGCGCATCGAACACCGCCGGAGGCAACAGGAACGCCCCGCAATCGATCGATGGGTCGTCGAGTCCCTTGGAGAATGCGACCGCGTGCTCCTCGCGTAGATGAACTCGCGTCCCCTCGGCCCATGCTGACGGGTCCGGCGCGTGATCAACCAGAACGGACGGGGCACCCGTCCTTACGAGCGCCTTCAGCGCGCCATCGCCGAACAGGTGGTCCATCGTGACGAGCAGGAACAGATCTTCATCGCGCACGTGAGGCTCGGCGGCGGCGAGCGACACCCCGTTGCCGAGCGCCCAGTCCTCGGCGAAAGCAGCTCGGACGCGGCCGGGGGCGAGTCGGTCGACCACCGCCGCCACGGGACCGGCCTGATAGCCGACGACCACGACGACGCGCTCCAGGCCCTCGGCGAGCAGGCCGCGCACGGCGCGCTCGACCAGGGCCAGACCACCTATGCGCACGAGCGCCTTGGACCCCCCGGCCGTCACGTTGACGAGCCGTTCGGAGCGCCCCGCGGCCAAGACCACGCCCATTCGGACGGAGCCGAACGGAGCTGCCTCCAAAGGGGGGATCCGGGAGGGCTCGGCGGACGCCCGTTCGAACAGAGTCTCCGACATGCGCCCCCCGCCCGGAAACCGTCGGTCGAGTTGTACCAGAAGCGTTCCGGCCGTGCCGAGGACGTCCCTGTGCCATCCCTCGGCTCGCGACAGGGCTCTCTCCTCGGGACGCGCGGGCAGTAGTAGAAGGAACGGCGCGCCTCATGCCGCTCGGTCGAACGCCTCCTCGTGACCGAGGGGTGTTTGCGCTCGATAGACGGCGACGCCCACCGCGGTCGTCACCAGGCCGAGGCCCACGTGGAGCACGTCATCGGCCGTGTTCACGTCCACATCCATCAGACCGAACATCGACGGGCTGGCCATCAGCACCACGGCCAACGCCAAGTAGAGGATGCCGAAGCCGATGATGCCCCGAGCCTCAGCTGCCCCGCGCAGGGCAAGCCCGATGTACAGGCCGAGGACTCCGGTGCCGACGTGGATCACGTTGTGGACGGCGTCGGTGGCGAAGATGGCGTCGTTGGCCGGATCGCCCACGAATGCGTTGTCGACGAATCCCAGCAGTCCGGTCACCACGCCGATCACTCCGGCGAGAGTGATGTAGGTCTTCCCCCAGTTCATGTTTCCTCCTTCGGGATCGCGCGGCATCCTCACCTGGTCTCCTCGTCAGCTGCCCGGTCGTTCTCGAGTCGACGGCACAGCTCGTCGAGGACTCGAACCGCCGTCTGGATGTCCGAACGAGTGAGCCCACGCGACAGCTTGTTGATCCACTCGACCTGACGCGCGTCGATCGCCTCGTACCTCGCGCTGCCCTTTTTGGTCAGACCGATCACCGAAGACGTTCGGTGATCCGCGTTCGGTCGAAGCTCGAGGAACCCGTCGCCGACCAGGCGATTCACACTTGCGTGCACGCTCTGTCGGGTCAGTCCCATGCGACGAGCGATCTGTGGAACGGTGAGCGGTCGATCTGCAAGGGCGATCGCGCCGAGAACCTGCCAACGCGCGGACGTGAGGCCGTCATTGGCACTCAGAACATCTCCGGCATCCAGGAACAGGCCGTTCGCTCGGAATGTGGACAGGATCAGTTTCGTCGCGGCATCCCCGGCGGGCGTTCTGGCTCTATTCATGATGTCCGGAGACTACCGATATGTCAGATTCCTGTCAAGTCGTCATATCCTCGTCACTCCGCGGGTAGGCGCGCACGCAGGCGTGGCGAACAGGATCTGGCGGTGGTGGGCGAACCTTCGGGGGTGCGGCGACGGCTAAATCGCAGCAACCTTCACGAGAGGGCGGAGACCGCGTCCTCTTCCAGGACGCTGAGGTACGCGTAGAGCGCGAGGCTCTCGGCCCGGGGGTCGTCCGGAGTTACGTCGAGCTCGCTCAGGTCCTCCGCGACGTCGAGACGAGTCCCCAGCACCAGCCGAAGGTCGTTGATCGAGGACAGCCAAGCGAGCAGCTCCTCCTCCGAGAGCCGATCCGAATCGATCGTTCGCTCCATGACATCGATCGCCGCAAGCCGTTCCGCCACCAGGTCGTCTCGGACCATCGCGTCGTACTCGGCAGCTTTCTCCGGATCATCCGGATACGCCGTGGGGAACAGGCGACGCAGATCCGGGTTCGCCCCCGCGTCGTGCTCGGTCATCAGCTGGCGCAGTTGGGCTGGGAGCGAACGGAGGACGTCGCGCTCGACCCTGCTGATCCGGAGGGCGAACCTGCCTCCACGGATGCGTTTGACCCTGGCGGGCGGCACTCAGCGATCCTTCTGCATGGTGGCCCACAACCCATAGGCGTGGAGCCGGGAGACGTCGAACTCGCACTTCTCCCGTGTGCCGTGCGACACCGCGGCCTTCCCCTTGTGATGAACGTCCAGCATGAGCTTCGTCGCCTTGTCGCGCGGATAGCCGAACAGCTTCTGGAACACGAAGACCACGTACGACATCAGGTTGATGGGGTCGTTCCACACGATCACGACCCAGGGGATCTGGGGTTCGGCGATCTTCTCGTCGGCGGGCTCGTCCGTCTCGACCGGTTGAGTTTCGACGGGAGCAGTCTCCGTCCGTGCATGGGAACGCATAGCGAACACGATACGGCCCACTGCTTCGGATGGGGCCTAGCGGCGCGGTGCGTCCTCGCTCACGTCTGCGAGATGGGAGAGAAGATCGCGTCCCACTCTTCCCGCTCCTCCTCGGTCCGGAGATCACGGGCGAACGACGTTGAAGCGAGAATCTCCTCGTCCGGGAACGTGAAGCGGTTGTCGGCCGTCGCCGAGAGCTTGTTGGCGTACCCCTTGAAACCGTCGTCTCGGGCGGCCTCTGCCTCGTTGAGGATGAGCTCACTCACTCCGTCGACCGGCGACATCGTGAGGACCCACGACGTCACCATCAGGGCGATGTTGGGGTTGTAGTAGAAATCCATGAACGTCATCGCATCTACCGGATGTTCGGCGTTCACCGGGATCGCCATGCTGTCGATCCACCGAAGGCCGCCACCTTCGGGGAGCACGAATTCGAGCTCGGTCTGACCCGCCCAGACGCTGTAGTAGAAGATGTCGCCGGACCAAGCCATCGAAACCGAGGTGTTGCCGGCCGTCATGTCCTGGATGTAGTTCTGCCCGAAGTACCCGCGAACGGTCCCGGACTCGCGCTGCATCGTCAACCACGTCGCGGCCTCGCGCCAGTCATCCGGGGTTGACGTCTCCGGATCGATGCCGAGGTTCTGCATCACGAAATCGGGCATCTCGCTGCTGATCATTCCCACGGCGGACCGCCCCACCTTGTCGGGGTTCGCCAGGTCGTCGAGAGTCGTGATCGGCCCGTTCGTCAGGTTGCGGTTCACGCCGAGCGCGGTGAAGCCTCCTTGCCATGCCATCGTGTGACGATTTCCCGGATCGAACGCCGGATCGCGTGCCCACGTCGTCGCGTTGGCGTCGAAGTTCGGTCGCAGGTTTGGGTCCAGCGGCGTCAGCCATTCATTCGCCAGGAGAACGGTCAGCTCACGGCCCCCGATGACGATGACGTCCCAACCGATCGGGCGCTCCGCCTGGAACTGGGGAACGATCGACGTCAGGAACGACGGATAGTCCTCGATGACTTCTTGATAGTTGGCCTCGATCCCGGTGCGTTGTTGGAACTCCCGAAGAGACGGGATGTACTGCTCGCCGGACGGGGTCTTGGCCTTGTCGATGTAGATCGGCCAGTTCGCGACGTCGACGGTGCCCTCCGGCTCACCGGCGAACACATCGGATGGGTTCCCGCCGGCGTCAACGCCTTCTCCCCCACCGCTGCACGCTGCCAGGAGCCACGATGCGCCGAGTCCGGCGCCGAAGCCGCGAAGGAGACGCCTTCGTGACAGGCGCAGGTCGCCGAGCGTCTCCCACGGTCGGTCCTCCGTCGTCCGCTTCGCGATTGCGTTCATCGCGCCGTCGTCGGCGCGCCGTTCATGCTCGGTCAGCATGGGCAGTTCCCCTTCCTACCTGACGGGACTTCACCAAGATCGCCTCTTTCGCCCTGCTCTCTGGGGATCACAGCGACGCCGGAGTGATGATCCATAGAACGGTGGCGTCGGACGTGCGGGATGGGTTCACCCAAGAGTGCGCATCCCGAGGGTCGATCAGAAGTGCGTCGCCGGACCGCAGCCGATGCACCTGGTCACCCATCGTCAGGTCGAGCGAACCCTTCAGGACGTAGATCAGCTCAGCGTCCGCCTCGAACGCGTGTGGCTCGTCTCCGCTCCGGCCGCCCGCCTCGATGGTCGACTCGATCACCTCGAGCGATCGCTCCCATCGCGGTGTCAGGACGACGTCCTCGACCCCGAAGCCGCCGAAGTTCACGACTTCGCGGTCTCGCTTACGCACGAGGCTCGTCCGGGGCTGCTCGAACAACGATCCGATCCGTACACCGAGCAGCTCGCAGATGCGTAAGAGCGTCGCAACCGACGCGTTCGTCTCGTCTCGCTCGAGGAGGCTGATGAATCCATTCGAGAGATCAGCTGCCGAAGCGAGCTCGGCGATCGTCATCCCTCGCGCCCTCCGTGCCGCTCGCAGGCGTGACCCGATCCGTGGCGAGTGGATCGCGGCGCGTACGTGATCGGCAGCGGCCTCCTCACTTACGACGATCTCAGGCTCCATCGTTGATCACGCCTTTCTGCGTCACGTCGGGACGCTGAACGAGCTCCACCCACGTCCCGTCGGGATCGATGGCGTACAGAACCCTCGCTCCGTCCCAAGCCCCCTCTTCCGTCAAGCGGACGGGCTTTGAGATAACCCGAACACCACTGTCGCGAAGCCGACCGTGAAGCGAGTCGATGTCACTCACACGAAGACCGATGTGTGTGGCGCCGGGGTCCCACTGTTCCTTTGAGACGGGCGTGCCGATCGGGTGGACGAACTGGATGAGCTCGAGAACCCGGCCCTCGCCGAGGTCAAGGTCGGCAAAGCGGATTCGCGCGTTCTCGATCCCCAGCAGCTCATCGAGCGCGCTTCCCTCCGACTCGCCGCTTTCCAGAACGGTCATCTCGAGCCGTCCCCCGTAGAAGGCGACCGACGCATCCAGATCGCTCGTGGTGACAGAGACATGGTCGAACCCGCTCACCCGTGTGCGGGGACTGATCATTGGGCCACGTACCCCCCGTCGACGACGAGATCGACTCCGGTGATGAACGACGCTTCGTCGGAAGCGAGGAAGACAACCGCGTACGAGACCTCGATCGGTCGGCCCGCCCGACCGAGCGGCGTCATCGCGATGTCGTGCTCGCGGATGTCCGCACCGAGCGCATCGGTCATCGGTGTGTCGATCCATCCCGGGCACACCGCGTTGACGCGGATGCCGTCCTTCGCGTACGAGAGCGCGGCCGACCTCGTCATCTGACGGATCGCGCCCTTGCTGGCCTGGTACGCGATGTAGTCCTCGGCTCCGACGACGCCGAGCGTCGATGAGATGTTGATGATCGATCCGCCGCCGGCGCGGCGCATCGCCGGCACCACGTGCTTCATCCCTAGGAACACGCCGCTCTGATTGATCGCTATGACGCGGTGCCACGCGTCCTCCGGTTCGTCCTCCACGCCGCGTTCGGAGATCACACCGGCGTTGTTGACGAGGACGTTCAGAGGACCGAAGCGCTCCTCGGCGACCTGCACGGCGCGAGCCCAATCGTCTGAACGGGTGACGTCGAGGCGGATGGCTTCGGCCCCAGCGCCGGAGGAACGGAGCTCATCCGCGACCTCGTTCGCGTGGGTCTCCAGCACATCCCCGAGGACGACGCCGGCACCCTCGGACGCGAACAGCCGGGCGTGCGCCGCACCCTGTCCCCGCGCCGCACCGGAGATGATGGCGACCTTGCCTTCGAGCCGGCCCGCCACTCAGAGCTCCTTCGGAGCCGACGCTGCAACGAGACGCGCGGGGATTACGTCTCGATCGAAGACGTCATCGATCGTCTCGGCCCGTTTGATCAGCTCCGCTTCGTCTCCGTGGACCAGGACAGTGGCGGGTCGAGGCAGCGCGTTGAAGTTCGACGCGCTCGCGTCCTGGTACGCACCCGTATCCAGGAACGCCAGGACGTCGCCCTCGTCGAGCTCGGGCAACAGCTCAGACGGAACCATCACATCGAAGCCGCAGCTGATGCCGACGATGTCCGCCGGACCGATCGGCTCGGCGTCCGGCCGCGTCGCGACCACCACATTCCATCTGTTGTGTTCGATCAACGAGTCCGGGAGAAACATCTCCGTCGTGTCGGACTCCACCCATCGCTTGGGCTTGGGGAGGGCCTCCCGCTTGACGTTGACGACATGTGTCAAGTGGATCCCCGCGTTCCCGTAAAGGCTGCGACCGGGTTCGACCTCGAGCGCCAGCCCGTCCACCGGTATGTCGTGGCTATCGAGCTCGGAGCGGAGCGAGCTCGTGACGGCCTCGGCGTAGTCGTCGATCGCCGGCGCGAACTCGGTTCGGTTCGCCAATCGAGGAAGCAGGCGGCCGGTCGGATCCCGGCGAACCGCGAACCCACCGCCGAGATCGATCTCCCTTGGCAACCATCCATCCCATTCACGTCGCAGCTCGGCCAGAAGCTCGACGAGCGCGCCGATCAGCCGGTGATACATGGCGGTTTCCGAGCGATGCCGCGGGAGGTGGACGTGGATACCCGACAGGTCCACGCCATCGGACGAGATTGCCTTCCTGCCGAGGGCGATGACGTCGTCCGCGGGAACACCGGCTTTGTACGACCGGGTCGCTTCCGCAACGGAGATCTCGTCACCCGAGAAGTCGGTCGGCTCGGAGAGGTCGGACAGATCGGGCCTGAGCCGCAGGCGAACCGTCGCCCGTTTCCCGAGGCGATGGGCAGCCTCCTCCACAAGAGGAAGCTCACGGGCCGCGTCGATCGTGATCCGCGCGCCCGCGCCGACGGCGTCGCCGATCAGCGATGCCGTCTTGCCCGATCCGTTGACCGAGATCAGGTCCGGTGGCACTCCGCCGCGGAGCGCCGCGGCAAGCTCCGACGACCCGAACGTGTCGCAGCCCATGCCTTCGTCAGTGAGAATGTGACGAAGTGCGAGCGCAAAATTCGCCTTGATGGAGGGCAGGATACGGACCGGTCCTTCGCTCCAGTTGTCCTCGAACGCCCGGACGAACGCTCGCGCGTTCCGACGCAACTGATCCTCAGAAACGACGAACAGGGGCGTGCCGAACCTGTTCGCGAGCGCGACGCAATCCACGCCCTCGATGAACAGGTGGCCATCCCGGATGGTGAGAGCGTCGTCGATCGATCGCATCGCCCGCAGGTCGCGTCCCCTCCTCCCCCACAAGGATGCTGAGTGCGCCTTTATAGGCGTAAAGCCAGTTTCAGTGCAAGTAAAACCCCTCAGCGCTGAATGCCCCGCCGGACAGCCTCAGCCACGAACAAGCGGGCGCGTCAGGCACGTCGGCCCGCCGCCGCCCTTCGACTATCTCGTCACCGCTGTGGGTGCGAACGTCGATCCCCGCGGACTGCATATGCCGACGGGTCTCAGGATTGCCATCGAGGGCGAGGGCCACTCGTGGCGCCAACGCCAGAACATTCGGCGCCGCCGAGGCTAGCGAACGGGCAACAGCGGTCGAGGAGGCCGACGACCCCAGCGTGCTACCGTCGCGCGCGTCGACCTGATGAAGCAGGGGCAGGCATTGAATGGACGTGTCTGAAGACCTCGGAACCGCCCTGATGCTAGAGAACGACCGGGTGCGGATCTGGGAGCACCGCGTTCCTGCGGGCGCGACCGGTCCCATGCATCTGCATAGGCGGCCGTACCTATCGGTGGTCGTCCGCGGCTCGAGCGGCGACACGGTCGATGCGGACGGGAACGCCCTGGAGCACTTCACGCTCGAACCAGGCGCCGCGTTGTGGATCGGCTCCGAGACCCTCCCCCAGACTCACGCGCTCCACAACACGGGTGACGACGAAATCGTCATCGTCACCACCGAGCTTCTCTAGGCCGCACGCGTCCGATGCTCATGCTCTGACGGGCATCCTCTCGGAGCGTCCCCTCTCCCGCTGTATCAGATGGATGCCGAGGGCGACGATGAACAGGGCATTGAGCACGTGGAGCGACCGCAGCCACTGAGGATCGAGCTCCGGGTCGGCGAAGATCGGCTGCACGAACACGAGCAGGAAGAGCGCACCTGTCAGGATGAGAACGGTTCGTCCCATGCGGCCGACGATCGCGGTGATGAACATCAGGATCGGGACGAGGTGCAGCACGATGAACCCCCACTGTCGGTGCGCCTCAATGCTCTCGCCGCCCAGCACGCCGAGACCGGCGAGGAAGAACTGGACGCCGACGGCGACAACGAACAGCCAAGCAAGCCCGACGTAGATCTTGCGTGCCATTTCCTAAGACCTCCTCTTTCTCCGAAGCGAACGCGTTTCCTCTGGCGGGCTGACCCGGTTCAAGCGGCATGGAAGCTTGAGGATTCTCCCCGATCAGAACGCCGTGGGACGTCAACGAGATCAGCTTTGATGTCTCGTTAGACCCCGCCGATGCGGATCGGGCTGGTGCCGCTCCCGGAACTCATCGACGCGTACGAGACGCTCGGCGTCGACGATGTCGTCCTCGGCTTCAAGGCGCCGGACGAGCGGTCACTCGACCGACTTGAACGTGCGCTCCGCTCGCGCTGAAGCGCCGGAACGGGAGCACCAGCCCTGCGGCCTCGAGTTGGCTAGCCCGGCAGCTTCTCCATGACCCGGTGCACGTCGATCCCGTAGCTCATGACATCCACCGCCGGCGGTTCGATGCCAAGGCTCGTCAACGCCGTGCAGATCTGGCTCCGGTGGTCAGTGCCGTGTTCCAGCGTCCCCGCGAGTCGGAACGCGACGGGAGCCGTCCGTTCGTACCCGTCGGTGCTGTCGACCTCTCGGACCATCGCGTCCGGATCGATGGGACTCGAGATGAACCTGGACCATCCCGCGCCGATCCCTTCCATGGCCACACGAAGCTCGGGAAGCGACACGCCTTCGAAGTCCATGTCGAACGTGGGGTCAGCGGTGAGGATGAAGAGGTCCTGCGCGTCGCCGGTGACGATGTGGCGAAGCGTCTCGATGATCGGCCCGCGTGTGCCGAGGACGTTGGTCCGGAGCTGCTCGTCGCTCAAATCAAGACATGCATCGATCACCTGCAAGGTCGCCCACGCAGTGTGCGCGAACGCGACGTCGACTAGCGAACCGCTCATGACGATCTCCTCTCATCGGTGTCGAGGGACGGTGGGACTCCGGTCCCCTTCGATGAAGCCGTGCGCCGGAAGCCGCAACCCGTGCGGCCAGAGCGCCACCCCGGCCAGTACTCGCTAGGCCGGCGGCGGGGAGATCTCAGCCATGTGCGTCGCCATGAGGGGACGAGAGTAGCCCAGCCAAAGGGCTATGGTCCATGAAGCATCTACTACGCCGGGCCATCTCGAATCACACCGCGGACCGTTCGAGCGAGACTCTCGGCTCGAGCCCGTCATCCACCACGTGGCGCCCGCTCCGCATACGGCACGACATCCGTGCCGGGGGGCAACTCGATCGCGATGTTCACGAAGCTCGTCCACGTCCGGCGGGTTGTCGGCCAACTCGAGCTCGTCGTGCCGGAGGGCACATACGTCGGAGCGGCCGTATCGTGGAGAGTGTCCATTGCGCTGAGGGTTAGGACGTGAGCGCCACCCGAACACGACCGACGAACGTCCTGATCATCGGCGCCGGCGGCGCCGGGCTACGTGCCGCGATCGCCGCGACGCAGGCGGGCGCGGACGTGCTGATCGTCGGCAAGCGCGCCCGGAACGACGCGCACACCGTGCTGGCGGCCGGCGGCGTCAACGCGGTCCTCGGCACTCGCGATCCCGAGGACTCGATCGAGCAGCACTTCGCCGACACCTACCGCGACGGCTACGAGTTGGGCGACCCTCGCATGATCGAGATCCTCGTCGAGGAGTCACCGGTAGCGGTTCTCGAGCTCGCGGATTGGGGCTGTCCGTTCGCGCGGACCGCGGACGGGAAGATCGACCAGCGGTTCTTCGGCGCCCACACGTACCGCCGGACGTGCTACGCCGGCGACTGGACCGGCCGCGCGATCGTTCGCACGCTGGGACGGCGCGTGTCGGAGCTCGGCGTTCCGGTACTCGAGGGCGTGTACGTGACACGCCTCCTCGTTACGGACGGAACGTGCTTCGGCGCATACGCGGTCGATCTCACGACCGGTGAGCGCCTCGTGCTGCTCGCGGACGCAGTTGTCCTGGCGACGGGAGGTCACACCCGAATCTGGCGTCGGTCCAGCTCGCGCCGAGACGAGAACTACGGGGAGGGCATGGCGCTCGCGTTCGACGCGGGCTGCCGTCTCGCGCACATGGAGCTCGTGCAGTTCCACCCAACCGGGATGCTGTGGCCCGAAGAGGTTGCCGGCACGCTCGTGACCGAGGCCGTCCGCGGTGAAGGCGGCCGCCTGACGAACGCGCAGGGCGAGCGGTACATGCAGCGATACGACCCGCAGCGCCTCGAGCTGTCAACGCGCGACCGCGTGGCGCTGGCGAACTACACCGAGATCGCCGAGGGCCGCGGTGGCCCACACGGTGGCGTCTTCCTCGACGTGTCGCATCTTCCGAAGTCGACGATCCTCGAGAAGCTCCCGCGAATGTACCGTCAGTTCGTCGAGTTCGAGATGCTCGACATCTCTCGCGAGCCGATGGAGGTCGCGCCGACCGCGCACTACTCCATGGGCGGTGTTGTCGTCGACCCCGAAACCACGGCGACGGACCTTGAGGGGCTGTTCGCGGCCGGCGAGCTGACGTCGGGAGTGCACGGCGCGAACCGACTCGGCGGCAACTCGCTCGCCGAGGTCCTCGTGTTCGGCCGCCGCGCGGGCCAGCACGCCGCGCGTATGGCCGCCTCACGAGACGTCTCCGTCCATCCGCGCAGCGTGATCGCGGAGGCGGACGAGGAGGTCGACCGTTCCGTCCGAAAGGGCGACGAGCTCGCGCGGCCGATGCAGCGTGCCGTCCGCGACGCGATGTGGCGGTTCTGCGGCGTCGTGCGCGACGCCGAGGGGCTGGACCGCGCGTTGGCGGAATTGGACGCGATCTCGGAGGCCGCGCACGACGTCGACGTGAGCCCGAACGAGGAGGGGTGGGCGGATCTCGGTCATCTCTTCGACCTGCGGGCAGCGCTCCTGACCGCCCGCGCGACGCTGCTGGGCGCGCGAGCCCGGCGAGAGAGCCGCGGAGCGCATCGTCGCTCGGACTTTCCGAACGTCGACCCGAACCTGCGGCTCGCCCTGGAGGCGAGTCGCGGCGACGACGGTGGGCCGACACTCAGGAGCGTCCCGCTCCCCGAGGTCCCGGACGGCCTCAGGCGCGCGCTCGAGACGCCCGCGGCCGAGCTCAGCGGAGCGCGATTGCTCGAGTAGTCAACCCTCAGTCTCCGTACGCCCAGACACCGTTCACCGACGTCCTTCAGGCGATCTCTGGGTCTGCCGATGGTCGGGTGCATGACCTATCACGAGCGTCCCCGGACAAACGGCAGCGATGAGGCCGACATGTCGCGTCCGAGGGAGCTCCAAGAGCACGCGCCGCGCGCGCGCCAGATCGTGGCGGTAGTGGCCGCGCTTCTCATGTTTGCCTCCATTGCCTCGGTCGTTCTCTCCGGGATCGTCTCGGCCGACGACGAAGTGCTGACCGAGACCAAGCAGGAACTGAAGAAGAGCAAGCACGAGCTGCACAAGGCCAGGGACCGGTACCGCGCTCAGATACACAAGATCAGCGTTCTGCAAAAGGAGATGAACCGTTTGGCCACGCGCATCGCGCGGGCAGAGGGGAAGATCCTGCGGATGGAGGCCCGCCTCGCCGAGCTCCAGCGGCAGATGAGGAAGCTCCAGATCCGCGGTGCGCTGCTGCAGGCCAAGCTCGACCAGCGCAGCCGCGAGGCCTACATGTCCGGCGGCGTGCCGATCCTCTACCTACTCACGGCGACGTCGGCCGCGAATGCCGCCGCGCGGATGTCGTTCCTTGGCGAGATGAACCGTCGCGACGCCGTGCTCGCCAGGCAGGTCCAGGCAACCGCAGATCGCCTCGCGCAGATCGAGACCGAGGTCGTGCATGGCCGCCAGCTCGTCGAGCTCCAGAAGCAAAGCCTGGAGACGAAGCGCAACGAGCTCCAACGCAAGATGGCGAAGTCCCGACGACTGGTCGCCGGGCTACGCGGACGGATCGAGCAGATCCAGATCGAGATCTCGCTCCTCCGGCCGTTCGCGGTGTGTCCCCTGGGAGGCCCGCACGCCATCGCCGACAACTTCGGCGACCTCCGTCGCGACCCGAAGGGCGGGACCCACCTCCACCAGGGCGACGACATCATGGCCGCCATGGGAACCCCGATCCTCGCGCCGTTCGACGGCGTGGCCTCCGTTTCCCACAGCAGGCTCGGCGGGCTCGGGGTGTACGTCCACGGCGAGTACGGCTACGTGTACAACGCACACCTATCCCGGCTCGGCACGCTCGGCCCGGTCGAGACCGGAGACGTCATTGGCTATGTGGGGTCCACCGGCCACTCGAGCGGCCCGCACGACCACTTCGAGTGGCACCCGGAGAACGGAGATGCGGTCGACCCCTACGAATACCTGCTGCTCGTCTGCAGCGCCCCGATCTAGCGCTCAGCGCTATCGCTTGGACATCCCGTCGATCCGAGTCATCTCGGCCGCGTTCAGCTCGAAGCCCTCGACGTCACTGTTGGTCTCGAGGCGATCCAGGTGCGCCGTCTTGGGGATCACGACGATCTCGTGCTGGACGTGCCACCGCACCACGACCTGCGCCGGCGTCACGCCGTGAGCGTTCGCGATCTCGACCAGCGTGGGGTGCCGGAGTGACGTGGTCTTGAACGGGCTGTAGCCCTCGAGAACGATTCCGCGTTCGCGGTGAGCGGCGAGCTCGACCGGATCGTGAAGGGACGGGCTCCACTTGACTTGGTTGACGGCCGGCGCCTCGCCGGACGACTCGATCAGTTGGTCGATCTGGGCGATCGAATAGTTGCTCACCCCGACCGCTCGGGCCCGGCCCTCCTGACGAGCCGCCACGAGCTCGCGCCAGGTCTCCGGCGACGCCCCGCCCGGCGGCCAATGGATGAGCCAGAGATCGACGTACTCCGTGTCGAGATCCGCGAGGCTCGCGGAGAGCGTCTCCCGTGCGCGACCGGCACGATCCGGCGGGAGCTTGGTGGTGATGAACACGTCCTCACGAGCGATGCCGCTGTCGCGGACGGCTCGGCCAACCTCCTCCTCGTTGCGGTACACGCGGGCGGTGTCCAGGTGCCGGTAGCCGACATCGAGCGCGCGCCGCATGACCCCCTGTCCGGATCGGCCCCGCAGCGCCCACGTCCCGAGGCCGACGAGCGGTATGCGAGCGCCGTTGCCGATCGACACCGCCTGAGCGAACACCGACGTCACCTCTCCGTCGCGAGCGCCAAGACATCATCGAACGACATCCGCCGACCCTGTTCCCACAGGCGCTCGAATTCGGCATCGCCGAGGACCTGAGCCAAGTCCCCGTTGGTCTGACGAAGGACCTCCGCCCGGCGCGGTGCGGGTTGCATACCAACGCTCTCTCGAAACGCCTCCGCGGCCCCCAGGACGATCGCCGCAGTCACGTGATCTCCGATCAGAGCCAGCTGCCGTCCGACGCCTCCGAGACCAAACGTCACTTCCCATTTCGATCCGAGCTTGTGCGCGAGACCAACGCCAGCCTGGAACTCCCGCAGAGCGGAACGGTGATCGCCCTCCCCCTCGTCGAGCTGCCCGGCCAGGATGTAGTGACCCAGGACCTCCGCCTCGTCGGTCCCCTCCTGCTCGATCACCGAAAGGGCCTCGTCCACGAATCGCCGCGCGCCGACGGTGTCACCTTCGATCCTCCGCAGGTAGGCCAGCTGACGAAGCCATCGCACGAGCATGAGCCGATTGCCCATCTGGCGGAGAAGCCCGATCATCTCCTCCACCGCCGAACCCGCGTCGATCTCCTCGCTCACCTGCGACAGCGCCACGAGCACGTTCATGGCCATCCATCGTTCTCGCAACCGATGTGCGATCCCCAACGCCTCGGTGAAGAGTTCTCGCGCCTCGGCTTCCTCCTGTTTGCGGATCGCGAGCTGACCCAGCGCGTACAACAGATAGATCTGAGACACGCCGTCCCTCGCGGTTCGGGCGACGGAGAGGCCCTCCCTGAAGAGAGCGCCGGCATCATCGGGATCTGAGGTAAGGCGTCCCAACACCTGGATGGCGAACGCGAGATCCGCGCCGACGCCGGTCTTGCGGCTCAACTCGACCGCGCGGTTCGCCCAACTGAGCGCTGCATCCTTGTTGCCGGACTGTTGCTCGGTAACCGCGAGGAAACGCATACCACGGGCTTCGGAGACCTCGTCGCCGACCCGGCTCGCGGCCGCGAGCCCCTCATCGGCCAAGGCTCGTGCCGCGTCCAGATTCCCCCGATAGAAGGCCATGAATGATGCCGACACCAACGCGGGAGCGCGCAGATCGTCGGATGCTCCCGACGTGCGTTCGAGCGCTTCCTCGAACGAGCGGAGAGCTTCCGTCCAATGGCCTCGCACCTCCCAAAACCGCGCCAACGCCGTACTGATCCTCAGTGCGATCGTCGCGTCGCCTTCACCGAGACTCCACGCCAACGCGGCCCTCAGGTTGTCCAGCTCCAGCTCGATGCGATCGAACCAGTTCGCCTGCTCGGGCCCCCCGAGAAGGAACGTGGCCGCGTCTTCTGCGAGGTCAAGGAACCATTCACCGTGCCGTTTGCGAAGTCTCTCCGCCTCCGATGACGCGATGAGTCTTTCCAACGCGTACTGACGCGACGTCTCGAGCATTCGATATCTCGTCTGGCCGTCCGCCCTTTCTTTGGTCACCCAGGACGCGGCCACCAGACGGCGCAGTAGCTGGACGATCGCCGCACGATCAACACCGTCGCCCCCACAGATCGCATCGACGGCGTCGAGTGCGAACGATCCCGACATCGTGGCCAGGCGGCGGAGCAGGATCTGCTCGGTCGGACGCAGCAAGTCGTGGCTCCACTCGACAGTGGCCAACAGCGTCTGTTGGCGCCCCAGTCTGCTGCCGCTGCCCTCCGTGAGGAGCCGAAAGCGATCGTCGAGACGCGAGACGATCGCTCCTACGTCGAGTGTTCCGATCAGACCCGCGGCCATCTCGATGGCCAGCGGGATTCCGTCCAAACGGCGCGCCAACTGCGCGATCAGGTCGAGCTCTTCGTCGGTGGGCTCGAATTCGGGATCGTGTGCCGAGGCCCTGTCCACGAAGAGCTGAACTGCCTCGGACGATCTCGATCCATCTCGGTCGACCCCAGCGTCGAGCCCCGGGACACGTCGGATGATCTCGCCGGCGATTCCCAGCGGCTCCCGAGCCGTGACCAGAATCGTCAGTGACGGGCACGACGCGAGCCATCGCTCCACGAGATCGGAGCAGGCACCGATCAGATGCTCGCAGTTGTCGAGGATCAGGAGAGGGCTTCCGCGCGACAGGAACTCGATGATCGCGGCGTCGAGACCATGCCGCTGGGTCTCCGTGAGATTCATGGCCTCGGCCGCCGTGGCCAACACCAGATCAGGATCGGAAACCGGCGCCAGGTCGACGAACCAGATTCCTCCCGGCCGAAGCGTCAGCGACGCCGCCGCTGCCTCGATCGCCAGCCGGGTCTTTCCGCTTCCCCCGGGGCCGGTCAACGTGATCAGCCGGTTTGCTTGTAGAAGGTCGATCACGTCCTTCAACTCACGATCACGTCCGACGAATGAGGTGAAGTTCCTGGGCAGGTTGTGAGTTGGCGCACCTGCGGTGCGAGGAGGAGGAAAGTCGGAGGGCAGTCTCGGATGGCGCAGCTGAAACAGCCATTGCGGCTCCGGGAAGTCCTTCATACGGAACTGGCCCACCGGCTCCAGCGTGATGTCGCCCACGAGACCATCGCCGGCGGCCAGCCGAGTTGTCTCCGACAGCAGGATCTGGTTTCCGTGAGCGGCGTCGCTGACGCGGGAGGCTTGATGGATCGCCAGGCCCACGTACTCGTCCTCCTCGGCGATCACGTCGCCGAAGTGGATTCCCATCCGGACTCGCAATGCGATCCCATCGGGCCACTGCGCCTCACTGAGGGCGAGCTGGCCCTCCGCTGCGGCAAGGAGCGCGTCCCTCGCGTTGGGAAAGACCGCGAACAGCGAGTCGCCTTGTGATCCGAGCAGTCGTCCCCCAAAACGCTCGAACGCCGTCTTGAGAAGGCGTCTGTGGTCCATGAGCAGCGTGCGGTACCGCGCTCCGAGATTTCGGAGCAGGTTGGTCGATCCCTCGATGTCGGTGAACACAAGTGCGAGCGTCTCGACTCGGCTCGGCACTTCGAACGCTCCCTAGGACGCCTCGACGAAACGATCTACGACGTCGATCAACGCACGCAACTCCGCCGCCGTCGGGGGGAGCTCGTAGGACAGGTGGTGACACGCTCGCGACAGCGCCCACCACGCGAGATGCACTTCCTCCGCCCTCGCCGTGTCCTCCAGGAAGAGCCTCAGGAAGAGAAGTTGCGCCGTTACGGGTGCCCTGTGGATTCCTTCTACCCTCGCAGACAGCGTCTCGGTGAGGCCGCGTTCGAGAGCCTGGCGCGCCAGCACCGCGCTCGCCCGCGGCCAAAGACCAACTGTCTCCGAGGTTGGTCGCTCGAGCAGGTCGATCGCTCGGTAGAGGATCTCCCTCGTGGTCAGCTCGTTCACGGAAGCTGCACCAGTCCCCGTGCCAATCGTTCGCTATCCCTCACCAAGTTCAAAAGCACGTCACGAGCCACGGGTTTGTGAGACGCGTCCTGCACTCCCCGATAGGCAGACACCGCCCAACGTCCGATCCCCTTGTCGAGTCTCGACACAACGTCCTTCGTGCGAGACATGTCGTCGAACAGGGCCAGCGCCAACAACGGCGCTAGTCCCTTCGTGGAATCCAAGAGAGCCTCGATGGCTGCATAGTCCTCCCCTGCGGCAAGGCGCCTTCGCGTGATCGCGTCGGCGCATGCGGCTTCGATCGCCGACCGACAGAACACACCGACAACTCGGGATACCACCGCGGCGTCGATGTCCTCGCTGTTGGCGATGGCCCACGCATCGGCGCAATACCGCCCCACGGGATCGAGGCCCGGCCGCAGCTCGACGACCGATTCGGCCCGGCGCGTCACCTCGACCATCTTCGCATCGATCCCCAGGAGCCTGCAGGACCTGGCGAGCCGGTCGTCATGAGTGAACACGACGACCTGTCGAGAGCGGGCCGCGTTCTGGAGGACCCGTGCTAACCCGTCGACGCGGGCCGGATCCATCGACTGAACCGGATCGTCGATCACCACGAAACGGAAGGGACTCTCGGGCAGCGTCGCGCGCGGCATGAACAGACTCAGAGCGAGCGAGTTGAGCTCTCCCTGACTCATGACTCCAAGCGCTGCCCCCTCCATGCCATCAACGGTGACCTCGAGCACGACCTTGCGGGCCGAACCCGCCCCGGTGAGGACGATCTTCTTGAGCTCGACGTTGCTCTGCATGCGCAGCGTCTCCCACACGCTCTGAGCGAGATCGGCGATGGGCGCGAACCGCTCGTTGCGGACCTCCGCCGACGCCGCGCGCAGCCACTTCTCGGCGGCCCTCAGGTCGTCGAGCTGAGCCTCACCCCGCTGCGCCTGCCTGGCGTCGTCGAGCCACGCCGCCAGCTCGGCGGCCACGGGTCTCCAGATGTCCTCGCGTGTCTGCAGTTCCTTGGCCGCAGCGTCGCGTACTGCTTCGATCTCGCGGACCAGAGACGCATGTGCGGTGCGCAGATGCTCTGCTAACGGCTCGGCATCATCGAGGGAGGCACCCGTAGTCCACGACTTCCACGCGCTCATCAAGTCATCGACGCTGATCCCGAGAGCCGACGCGCTGGAAAGGAGCGACGGAGGCGCAAGCATGAGGGACTTGGCGCTCTTCATCGCCTCGTCCCGGAGCCGATGCGCAAGGTCCGCCTGTTCGGCAACCGTCCGCAGCCGGGCGACCTCATTCTCTGTCTCGTCCCGCCAGGTCCGGTCCAACTCTCCCTTGCCGCAGACCGGACAGTCCTGATCGCCGTGATCGGCGTGGAACCGAAGCGCGGACTCCAACAGCTCTGCGGTCTGAAGCGCCTTTTGGGCCTCCGTGCCACCGAATTGGGCGATGGCGGCCGATGCGGCCTCGAGCCCTTCTGCGGCGATCGCCACCTCGTCAGCGCTCGGCCCCTCCAGAGTCGAGAGTTGCCGGAGTGCCGCTCCCTCGGTCTCCTCCTGCAACGAGTACTCGGGCCCGATCACGGACCGTTCGACGGTGTCGAGGTTCCACGTCTTCCCTGAGAGCGCCTCGAGACAGGCGCGAGCTCGCTCGTCTTCGATCTCGCCCAGGCGCTCGAGCAGGGGCGCGAGAGACGACTTCGCGTCGTCGCCGAGCTTCTTTCTCTGCTTGGCCGCTTCTTTGAGACGACCCTCGGCGACGACCAAGTCCTCGAGTCCGAGGATCGCGGAAAGGGCGTCGTACAGCGCGGATGGACCGGCGTCGAGCATCGATCCCAACTCGCTGTAGCTCAAGAACGGGCGGTACATCTCGACCGCAGCGGCCCATCCGAGGTCATCGATCGTCGACGCCTCGGAACCGGAGCCCGTGACCAGCGTCTCGGCCTCCTCCAGCTTTGCCCCGGGGGCCCAACTCCGAGAGATCAGTGTCGTGCCTTTCGAGCCTTCCAACACGAATTCGGCGTCGATGCGCGCATCGGAGTGGTGAAGGTTGCGCCACCCTTCCTTCCAAATCGCCGATCGCGTGCTCCACCGACTGTTGCTGCCGGTAAGCAGAAGCTCGAGGGCCTCGGCGAAACTCGACTTGCCGCTCCCATTTCGACCGACCACGAGGGTCAGGCCCGGGCCGGGTGAGATCTCCAGGGTCGCTTCGGGCCCCACGCCGCGGAATCCCTCCACCCGTATCGACTGCAGGAGCGCGGGGTAGCGACCATCCACGGTCTCGGATCGGGGTTGAGTCTCGCCGGGAATCGTTTCACCACCGAGAGCCGCGGCGAGTGCCTCTTCGCTATGGCAAGCGGCCGTGATCATGACGCCCGCCTGCTCGCCGAGCTTCTTCTCCTCGCCGAGCCGCGCCTGGATGATCTCCTGTAGGACCTGCTCCATCTCGCCTCCTACGAGGATCAATCCTAGGCGTGTCTCGTTGGATGGCCTCGTCGTCGGTGCGCTAGGGTCGGTTTGAGGTTTCGCTGCGAGCTGAGAGGGGGTCGGAATGGCGTCCATCTCTGAGCGGGAGAGCCGGGAGATCGAGGAGGCGAACGCCTCGGGCACCATTCCGGTCGTCTTCATCCACGGCCTTTGGCTGCTGCCCAGCAGTTGGGCAAAGTGGGCGGACCTCTTCAAGCGGGCCGGTTACGCGCCGCTGACACCGGATTGGCCGGACGATCCGGAAACGGTTGAACAGGCACGGGCGAACCCCGACGTCCTCGCCAACAAGACGCTGAAGCAGGGTGCCGACCACACTGCCGACGTGATCGGCCGGCTCGAGGAGAAGCCCGCCGTGATGGGGCACTCGACCGGCGGATTGTTGGCTGAGATCCTCGCCGGCCGTGGGCTCTCGGCGGCCACGGTCGCTATCGACCCGGGCGTGTTTCGCGGAGTCCTGCCGCTGCCCCTCTCCACGCTCAGGGTGGTTGGACCGTTCCTGTTGAACCCCCGGTATCGAGGTCGCGCCATCACGCTCACGTTCGATCAGTTCAAATACGGCTGGGCGAACGCCCTCGATGAGGACCAGGCGAGGCGCCTGTACGACTCGTACCACGTGGCCGGATCGGGGATCGCCCTGGCCCAGATGGCCAACGCCAACCTCAACCCCTGGACCGAGTCGAAGGTCGACACGACGAACCCCGATCGGGGTCCGCTGCTGATCCTCGACGGGGAGAAGGACCACACCGTTCCCTGGGCGATCGCCAACGCCGCATACAAGCGGCAGAAGCGCAACCCGAGCGTCACCGAGATCAGGAAGATGCCCAACCGCGGCCACTCGCTGACCATCGACGACGGCTGGCAGGAGGTCGCGCAGACCGCACTCGACTTCGTTCAGCGGTTCGTTCCTGCCAAGCCGAGCTAGCGGGACTGGTGTGCAGTGCACGCCTTCGAGTTGGGTCGGGAACCCGCGGAACTGAAACGCACGTACTCGGAGGTGTGGCGTCTGGGCGAGAACCTCGCCGACGACCGATTCGACATCACCCGGGAGAAGACCGACGATGGGACCCTTCGATGGTCGACGACTACGTGCGCGAGGCGGCCGAGGACACGGTGAAGCTCGTCGAGGCGACCGCGCGAAGGCAGGGCGAGACCGGCGAGAGCGAGGCCCTCGCCACCGTGGGCATTGCATGTGCCTCCACGCTCGAGCCGAAACTGCGGGAGTACATCCGAACCGGCGCGGCGGCCGACGATACGGCCGCGATCGCGAGGTTCCGAGACGACTACGACTGTGGTGGGCAGATGGCCGAGAGGAGGTTCTTCCCCGAACCGGAGACGTGGCTCGCGATGTCCCCGCTGATCGCGAACGGGATCGAGCTCCACATCGACGAAACCGGACTGGCGATGGTCTTCGCCTTCAGCGCGATCACGCCGCCGTTCGAGCAGGCCGGTGTCGCGAAGGGCGGCTACCTGGCCCGGATGGCTGAGCTGATCCGTCACTACATCCAGCCGGTGAACGCGGACGACCTCCGAGCCCGATCGGAAACGGCGACGAAATGGCTGAACGAGTACATCAGGGTGCACGCGGAGGTGGAAGCCGGGTTCCGCGCCGCCGGTAACTTTTCGGACGCGGAGGTCATCGTCGAGACGCGCAGGCGAATGGAGGATCGAGATCTACCGCCGGAGCTCTGACGAGCGCTGATCATTTAATGACGCGGCGCATGTGTCGCGCGATGTGAAGATTCATGGTGCCTCCGTCATCATGGATGACGCATGAAGCCGCGCATCTTCCTGGGGTCGTCGGGCAAGCAGGCCGAACTGCTGGAAGCGATCACGCACGGGCTCGAGGACATCGCCGACGTCGAGCCGTGGACGACCACGTTCAACCCTGGGCGGTCCACGCTCGACCGGCTCGTCGAGCTCTCCCAGGAGGTTGATTTCGCCGCGTTCGTGTTCGCCCCGGACGACTGGACGACGACGGATGGGCCTCAGTCCGGCCAGGCGTCGCCGCGCGACAACGTGGTGTTCGAGGCCGGGCTGTTCGGCGGCGCGCTCGGCATCCGGCGCACGTTCATCCTCCACGCGCACGGTACGAAGCTCCCGAGCGACCTGCTCGGGCTGACGTCCGTCCGCTACGACCCGGCGGCGACCCCGGAAGAGCTTCGCGCGATCAACGAGAAGCTCCGCAAGGCGATCGAGACCGAGGGTCGCCGCGGCCCGGTCGAAGGGCTGTGGTGGCAACTCTCGCTCACCATGCGGACCGAGGAGGAACCGTCGGCGGTGGGCCTCCTGAGCATCTCGCGGGACCGCGATGGTGGCCTCAACGTGAGCGGCCGCGGCTGGCAAGAGGATGGCACGCTGTCGGCCCGCTACCGGAGCGAGGCGGCGAAGGAGCTTAGGGGCCCGGCCGGCATCTTCTATTTCTGGAAGGGCGAGCGCCCTCGGCATGCGAATGCCCCGCAAATCGAAGGCACCGGCGAGATCAGGGTGGAGACCGCCGACCGCGCCAGGGGGTACTGGACGACACGGTCGGATCGCGACCCCGGCGTGAATGCCCGAACCGCCGGCATCTACCCTCGGGCCCACCCGTCCGACCTTCAGGTGCTGGACGGCGGGAGCGAGGAGGAGCGGGCCCAGCTCATCGCGCAGCGCCTCCAGGAGTGGACGTCGGCCGCGAACGCATTCTGAACGAATCGGGCCCCGACGAAGCTTGGACTCGAAGGCGCATCCGCCCCTGTACCCGGTGCGGTCGCGACGAAAAGCGATCCTGAGCAACCCAGTCCGGACATCGATCTCCCCGGGCAGCGCGAGTACGGTTGTCCGGTGCAGTCGCGGAAGACCGTCACCATCCTCTTCACCGACATGGTGGGGTCCACCGCGCTTGGCGAGAGGCGCGATCCCGAGATCGTTCGCCGGGTAATGACGACCTATTTCGACCGAATGCGCGAGCTGCTCGAGCGACACGGCGGCACCGTGGAGAAATACATCGGCGACGCGATCGTTGCCGTGTTCGGGATCCCCGAGATCCACGAGGACGACGCCCTGCGTGCCGTCCGCGCCGCAGCCGAGATGCGCACCGCCCTCGACCGCCTCAACACAGAGCTCGACGGCCGGTACGGCGTCCGGATCGAAACGCGGACCGGCATTAACACTGGAGAGATCCTTGCGGACGACGCCCGAAGCGACGCTCCGCTGTCCGCGGACGCAGCGAACCTCGCCGCGCGTCTTGAGCAGGCCGCATCGGCCGGCGAGATCCTCCTTGGGGAATCCACGTACCGCCTTGTCCGCAACACCGCCGTCGTGGAACCCGTCGGGCTGTTGGTGCTAAAAGGAAAGACCGACTCGCAACGAGCGTGGCGACTCGTCGAGGTTCCGCTCGCGGGTCGTGAGACCGGACGGCGCCTCGACTCACCCATCGTCGGCCGCGACGGGGAACTAACCGCGCTCCGAAAGGCCTTCGACGACGTCACCGCACGCCGCGTTTGCCGCCTCGTGACGATCATCGGGCCCCCCGGCGTCGGCAAGTCCCGCGTGTGCACCGAATTCGTCGCCCGGCTTCGGCCCTTGGCCACGGTCCTCCAGGGCCGCTGCCTCCCATACGGCAGCGGCATCACGTACTGGCCGGTGGCCGACGTCGTCCGGGAAGCGTCCGGAATCACAAGCGAAGACGCTCCTGAGGAAGCCATCGCCAAGATCGCGGCGCTCCTCCGCTCACGCGACGACGCCGACGCGATTGCTGAGCGGCTCGGCTCGGTCCTCGGGTTGTCGGCGGCGGCTCCCGGTCAGGAGACGTCTTGGGCGGTGCGAAGCCTCCTGGAGACCTTGGCCTCTCAACGGCCGCTTGTCGTGATGCTCGACGACGTCCATTGGGGCGAGCCCACCTTCCTCGACCTCGTCGAGTACCTGGCCTGGTGGAGCTCGAACTCGCCCATCCTGTTGGTGTGCTCTGCGCGACCGGACCTACTCGAGGCCCGGCCGGCGTGGGCCTCGGCCATCCCCGAGGCAACCACGGTCCGACTCGACCCACTCACCGAGCACGAAGCCGAACGCCTGATCGAGAACCTCCTGGGGCCCGCGCCCCTCGAGCGGGAGGTGCGCGCCGGGATCCGCCGCACCGCGGAGGGCAACCCGCTGTTCGTCGAGGAGATCCTCCGGATGCTGGTCGACGATGGGCTCCTCCGCCGCGGCAACGGCCAGTGGATCGCGTCAGCCGACCTATCGGAAATCCATATTCCACCGACGATCAACGCGCTGCTGTCCGCACGACTCGAACGCCTGTCACACGTGGAGCGGGCGGTCATCCAAAGGGCCTCGGTGGTGGGCAAGGTCTTCTCGTGGGGCGCGATAACGGAACTGTCCCCCGAGCCGGAACGGCCCGCTGTCGGCGGTCACCTTCATTCACTGGTCCGCCGTGAACTGATCCGACCCGATCGGTCCCGGTTCGCCGAGGAGGAGGACGCATTCCGATTCAGCCACATCCTGATCCGCGACGCCGCGTACGCCGCTACCACGAAAGAGACTCGTGCCGAGCTCCATGAGAGATTCGCGGGCTGGCTGGAAGGCAGGACGGCGGACAGGCTCAACGAGTTCGAGGAGGTGGTCGGCTACCACCTCGAGCAAGCGCATCGATATCGGAGCGAGCTCGGAGACGGCGAGGCACTGCCTCGCCTGGCGGCGCGGGCCGCCGAGCGTCTCTCCGCGGCCGGCCAGCGCGCCTTGGCCAGCATCGACATACCCGCGGCGATCAGCCTCCTGTCCCGAGCGACCTCCCTGATGGAGTCAGGGGATCCGAACCGCATCGAGCGCCTCGTCGACCTCGCCGAGGCGCTCACCGAGGCTGCTCAGTTCGAGCGGGCAAGGAACGTGCTCCACGAGGCCGCCCAGGAGGCCGAGAAGCGCGACGACGACCGGCTCACCGCCCACGTCGTGGTGGCCGAGTGGATCGTCAAGTCTGGTGAGGGGACCAGCGAGGTGGATCGGGCCGAGGGGGACAGCCTTCGAGCGATCGAGGTGCTCCGCAGGCACGCTGACGACGGTGGGCTTGCACGTGCATGGGGGGTGGTCGCATCGGCGAGGTGGCGGACGGGGCGCGGAGCGGCCGCCGAGGAGGCCCTAGAGCAGGCCCGGCGGCATGCCGTCTCGGCTGGTGACCATCTGCGGGTGGCCGACAGCTTGCTGACCCTGAGCGCGGTGCTGGTCCAGGGGCCCCAGCCGGCCGACGAGGCGGCCCGACGGGCAGAGGCGATTCTCGAGGAGCACGCCGGGAATCGGACCATTGAGGCGTACATGTCGCACGCGCTTGCGCACCTTCGCGCGTGGCAGGGCCGATTCGACGAGGCCCGTCGATTCGCCCGGCGCTATCGCGACATCCTGCGGGAGAACGGCCAGGAGGCAAACTGGGCGGACTCGTCCGAGTGTGAAGGGGACGTCGAGCTCCTCGCTGGTGATTCCGGGAGAGCTGTGGAGATCCTTTCCGAGGGGCAGCGCAGGACCGAGGAGATCGGCTCAACGGACGCCACGGTTCTTCCGTTCCTGGCCCGCGCGCTGTTCCTGAGTGGACGGTGGGAAGAGGCCGAGGGCCCGGCGCTTCTCGCAATCGAACGAGCGCAACCGCTCTGGAAGACCGTGGCCCAGACCGTCCTCGCGCAGGTGCGAGCCCGGCAGGAGCGGGCGGAGGAGGCGGTGCGCTTGGCCGGGGAGGCGATCGACTCCCTAGAAAAGTCGGACTACCTCGTGTTCCAGGGGTGCGCGAGCCTCGGGATGGCCGAGGTACTCCAACGTCTCGGCCGTGGCGATGAGGCCATCCCATTCCGGAAAGAGGCCGTGCGCAGATTCGAGCAGAAGGGCGCGATCGTGTGGGTCGATCGAGCCACGGCACATCGAGAGAGTTGACGCGCAGCCGACTACGCCCTCGCGCGGACCGGTTGTGGTCATTCTTCCGCTGCG
The DNA here is from genome assembly GCA_035640355.1 of Actinomycetota bacterium. Classification (NCBI taxonomy): domain Bacteria; kingdom Bacillati; phylum Actinomycetota; species Actinomycetota bacterium. The sequence goes on along the minus strand of DASQWI010000017.1, from coordinate 205,788 downwards.
TCGACCTTGAGCGTACGAACCTCCGTTACGTGGAGTCCCGTTCTGTCGTGATCAGAATCGTTCAGTCCGGTTGCCTGTGACGCCCGGTTCGGACATCGCCTTCGAGTTGACCGCTCGGCCTTCGCAACGATAGGAAGGTCGTTGTCCGGGCGGACTTCTTCGCCCCGGGTTATCGGCTGATCGAGTTACGAAGGAGGGCGCCGTGCCCAGACGGTTCCGTCTTCCCGTCGCAGTCACCCTCGCGGTCGTGGCATCTCTGCTGCCACTGTCGCCATCATTGGTCCAAGCAGTCGACCCGCCTGCGGAAAAGGTCATCCTGTTCTCGTCCGACGGCATGCGGCAGGACCTCGTTCACAGGTACGTGGACGAGGGAGTCATGCCCACCTACGCCGATCTCCTGGCCACCGGGGTCGAGGCCAGCGGCGACGGCATGCTCCAGGGGTTCCCGCCCAACACCGGCGTGGGATGGGCCACCTTGGCCACCGGCACCTGGCCCGGTGAGCACGGCTCCACCAACAACACGTTCCATCGAACCGGCGAGTCGAACTTCAACAACTCCACGAGCTTCTCGGCGACCGGCATCCTCCAGACGGACACCATCGCCCAGGCTGCCGAGCGCGCGGGGAAGACGGTGGTGGCGATGGAATGGGTGGCTGCCCGCAGCTACACGCCTGCTCTGCAGGGGCCTGTGGTGGACTTCCGGACGTTCATCGGGCGCCGCGGCATCGTCCTCAACTTCGACATCCCCGGCCAAACCGCCGGCAGCTTCGGCGTGGAGTACCAGAAGCGGGACCTGGGCGACGCCACCGGCTGGACCAATGTCCCCGCCTCTTTCAGCCCAGCCAAGGAGACCTTCTTCTCGCAGAGTGATACGCGGATCCCCGCCGGAGGCGACTGGGACGTCTACATCTTCGACTCGACCGACGACGGCGAGACGAACTACGACGGGGCGTTGGTTGTCAATCGCGCCGACGGCAAGAACGGCAGCAAAGCGGCGGCCACGCTGGCCCAGGGCGAGTGGGCTGACACCAAGGTCACAGTCGCCTCCGGTCCGCTGGCCGGCCGGACCGCAGGCTTCTACATGAAGCTGATCGACCTGACGCCGGACCTGAGCCAGTTCCGTCTGTACTTCACCTCGGTGCAGCGGGTCAATGCCACCTACAACGCCCTCGGCGCCGCCGGGTCCGCGGACTTCGAGGAGACGCTCAACAGCGACTTCCCCACCTCGACGGCTGCCGACTTCGCACCGCTCGAGGCGGGCATCGTCGACGAGGACACGTACGTGGAGCAGGGGCTGATGTGGAAAGACGCCCACTGGGCCTACCTCGAGCACATCTTCGACGTGCTCGCCGATGAGGGGAAGTCCGTCGACCTGCTGCTCCTGGGGAACCCGACCACCGACGAGTTCAGCCACCAGTTCATGGGGTTGGTGTCGCCCACGGACATCGACGGGAACCCCAACCCGTACTTCGACGACCTCACCAACGACGACATCCCCGACGGAAGGGTTTCGGTTCGCGAGGGCTACATCCGTTCGGCCTACGAGGAGGCGGACGGGACCCTGGCGCTGGGGCGGAGCCTCATGGGCGACGACTCGGCGGTCTTCGCCACCTCCGACCACGGCTTTGGTCCCCAGTGGTTCGCCGTGAACGTGAGCAAGGCCCTGGTCGATCTGGGCTTACAGGAGCGGGAGCAAAGCGGCAACTGTCGCAAGGCAGCGAACGATCCCGGCACCAGCACCCCTGGCGACACGCTTGCCAAGGAGTGTCACGCGGGGGGAACGGCGCAGATCTACATCAACCTGGCCGGCCGAGACCCGGCCGGGAGCGGCGATCTCCAAGTTCCCTCCGGACAGTACGAGGCCGTCCGCAACCAGATCATCGAGTACTTCGAGGACCTGGACGACCCGAACCTGCCCGGTCAGCAGAAGGTCGTCGAAGCTGTATTCAAGAAGGAAGAGCTTCGCGACGTCGACGGAAGCGACTCGCTACACCCCAACCGGAGCGGTGATGTCGTGGTGGTGTTCCGGCCGCCGTATCAAACCGACGCGGCGACGCCCGGGCAGCTCGTCGCGTTCTCCCAGTTCTTCGGTCAGCACGGATACCTCCCTGACATGAAGTCTCTAGAGAACAACGTGAACATGCGGGCCACGTTCGTGGCCGCGGGACCGGGGATCCGGGACGGCGCGACCGCTGCGGTGCGCGCGATCGACGTCGCCCCCACCATCGCCTTCCTGATGGACATCCCGGGGCCACAGAATGCCCGAGGCCGGATCCTGTACGAGCTCCTCACCGATACGGGGAACCTCCGTGAGGTCAGCATCCTCGACATCAGCGACTACCACGGCCAGCTGGTGCCGCTGCTCGAGGCGGCCGACTCGTTCGGGCCGACGTTCCCGATCGGCGGCGCGGCCTTCCTGAAGCCCTGGTTCGACGCGTACCGCGCGGAGACCCCGGGGAAGACGATCACGTTGACCGCCGGCGACGCGGTGGGCGCCACGCCGCCCATCTCCAGCTTCTTCGGAGACAAACCCACGATCGAGCTCATGAACATGATGGGCTTCGACCTGGACGGCCTCGGCAACCACAACTTCGATCGCGGACACGAGTACCTCCGCAATGAGCTCATCCCGCTGGCGAAGTTCAAGTACGTCTCGGCCAACGTCCTCTTCTCGGGAACGGACGAGACTCCGGAGGAGTGGTCGAAATCCCGCGTCTTCGACTTCGGCAGCTTCAAGCTGGGGGTGGTCGGGTTCACCAACGAAGACGCTCCCACCCTGGTGAAGCCGGGCTCCTTCGGCCCGTTCGAGGTCACCGACGCGACGGCTGCCGTGAACGAGCGAGCGAGCCAGCTTCTCCGACAGCCCGGCATGGCCGGCGTCGTGGCCATCGGGCACCTTGGCGCCACGGCGGGAACGCTGACCAACCCCACGGGGCCTCTGGTCGACCTGGCCGACAACGTGTCCGGCGTCGACGCCGTGATCGGTGACCACACGAACTTCCAGGTCATCACCATCAGGCCGAACGGCGTGCTGGCGGTGGAGAACCTCAGCAAGGGGGTTCGGTTCACTCGGGTACGCCTGGTCGTGAACACGACGACCGACGACGTGGTCTACATGACGGCCGACTTCCACAAGCCCTGGAACATCGGGGTCCCGCCGGACCCGGCCATCCAGGCACGCATCGACGAGCTCAACGCCGAACTGTCCCCGATCCTGGGAACCGTCATCGGTGAGTCGACGGTGGAGGTCCTGCGGTCGGATTCGTGCGGCCGCTCCGACGGCCGGCTCTGCGAGTCCAAGATCGGCGACGTGACCACGGACTCAATGAGAACCGAGTACGGCACCGACTTCGCCATCACGAACTCGGGAGGGCTCCGGGCCGCGCTGACGTGCCCGGCGGCCGGCAGCGCCGGCTTCTGCCCGTCGGGCGGGTCGACGCCCCCGTTCCCGATCACGCGAGGCTCCGTGCTCGGCGTACTGCCCTTCGGGAACGTCGTCTCCACGACGTCGGTGAACGGCGCCGAGCTCAAGGCGTTCTTGGAGAACGGCGTGTCCGCGATGCCGGGGGCCAACGGGCGCTTCCCCCAGGTGTCGGGGATCTGCTTCACTTACAACATCGAGAGTGCGCCCGGGAGCCGGGTAACCGGGGCGGTCCGCCAAGCGACAGACGGATCCTGCACCGGGCCTGCGGTGAGCTTTGGCGCCGGGACGACGTACACCTTGGCCATCAACGACTTCATGGCTGCCGGTGGGGATGGATATCCCAACGTCTCAGCCCGCGCGACGACCAGGGAGCTGATGGACGAGGTACTGGCGAACTACGTCACGGCAAACACGCCCATCAGCCCGGCTATCCAGGGACGGATCGCATGTACCGATCCGAACCCCGGCAGCGGGAACAACTGCCCGGCCATCACCGCGCCGTAGGAGGCGAGGGCCGAAGCGAGAGGGGCGGCCTCCGGGCCGCCCCTTCATCATGTTGCCTCGACGGCGCCTCTACCGTACCTTTCTCTATCGACTCGAACGAGCGAGAGGGGGTGAGGACAGACGATGCGACGAGGCCCGATCGATGGAGCCGCTGGTCCGCTCGTGTCCTTGCCCCAGTTCATCCGGTAGGACTCGTTCCCGGCCCCGCTCCAATCCTTTCGCGCGACGTCGCGACGTTTCGTCGCGGCGTCCACGGTCATCAGCTCGATGAGCTGATCCAAGGAGGTGATGGCAGATGAGGAGTTCCGACCGCCCACGTTTCGAAAGTGAGGTACTCACCTGCGTCACCTACGGACGAGTCAGCTGGTTCGACGGCTGAAGGAGAATCGCCGAAGCGGCAAGCGCGGTTCGGACTCGGCGATCCTGGAGGAGCTCGGCCGTCGCGCGCGGCGCGCCAATTGCCAGCGCGTGCGGCATCCTCGCTAGACCCGACGTAGCCGGTTCGTCACACACCAATGAAGGCCCCGAGCGCAACGGCTCGGGGCCTTCGATCGTTCGAGGCGCCAGCGGATCACGGGACGGGCTCCTCATCACCTACCACTCCATCGCGGCGGTTCTCCGGGCGCCCGGGGATCGACCAGTGGCAGATGTTCGCGAACCATCGCAACGAACGGTGCCATGCTCTCGCGGAGCACCTCTGCGTCTTGAGGAGTTGCTTCGCCGTCGTACGCTCGGCCGGCAGCGCGAATCGCCTGGTGCCACCGCTCCGGCAAATGCTCGAGCGCCCACATGCCGCCAGAACGCTTCGAGATCGCGACATCGCCCGTATCGATCGCGTACAAGATGCGGCTGCCGTTCCAGATCGCATACGTAGCCTCGAAGGGATCGTCATCGCCCTTCTCCACGTGACGCTCTATGTGTTCCAGCTCGCGGCTGAGTGCGGCTTCGATCTCCGGCCAGGTGGGTGGAGAGACCAATCCCTCCGGGGCGGGTCCGAAGAGGTTGACGTAGCGACCGGCATGCCAATGTGCGCGCTCGATCGCCCACGATGTCAGGCGACGCTCTGGATACAGCGCATCGGGCGGAGGCTCGGTGCGAGCGGCGTCAGCCGCAAGCACGTACCAGATGTCCCAATCGATCTCGTGTTCACGTGCTATGTCCGCCTTCGCTTGTTCAAGGGTTCGCGTCGTTCGTTCGTCGGGGACGCGTTCGAGAATCGCGACCGTGTCCAGGTCGCCGAGGCGTCGTGAGCGGTCCGGGAACGCCGTTCCGCCGTATCCCCACAGGGCCGTCAAGGCGTCCCCGAGGGACTTTCGTGCTTCGTCGCCCAAACGAGCCCACGCCTGGGCGGCCGTGATCGGTAGTTGGTCGAGAGGAACTGTCATGGGTGAGCCTCCGAGACGGCACGTGAGGGACCGCACGCCGATTCAGAAAGAAGTCGGTAGGAGCGTCGGCGGCAATCGAGTCGCTCACTGAACAAGTGACGCATCGACGCCCTTGAGTCTGTGACGTCACCACCTCGCATCGACTCGTAAGGGAGCTAACGGCACGGGCTAGTTCATCGACATGCAGCCTACTGTCGCAGCGCGCGGACCGTCGGGCCTATCCACAGGGCAAGAATCAATACGACGAGCACGAAGAACACTGCCAAACGGATAAGGCCTTGGATGGTCCACCCCTGGTCAGATATGCGAGTGGAGCTGGCGGTCAAAGACGTGGTGTTCCCTGTCCTCGGAGGCCATCGCGTGGACCAGTTGGCGTCCCTCCATCACGCCGATCCGCGCCTTGCGGGCCAATGAATGGGCGGTCGATGTGAACGTCGTGGTTGTTACAACGATTCCTCGGTCGGCGCCATGGTGGTTCCGAACTGCCCTGATGAACCCCTTCATCTATTGCGACCCGATCCTCCGACCGGGCGAGGGGCGCCTCGCCCGGACGAGCACCGACCGGCCTGCTCGATCCAGGCATCTGATCTCGGAGGGATCGGAGTTGGACCGGTGCACATCAACGTAACCACGCTTCTTGAACAGTTCAGCCACGGCTTCTTCATAGCCGTCCGCAGAGGTTGCGGCGAGCGAGCGAAGGATTACCAAGCGATGGTCGCGACGTTCCAGGAACCAGGGCCACCCTACCCACCACAGGATCGCTACCACGATGATGTCTCCGGTCGCCTGAAGGCGCGTGAGATTCGCCAGGGCGATCGCCGCGATCCCGCCCACGAGCAGGAGCACGAACACGTCCCCGGCGATGAACTCCGGAGGACGTCTCCTCACGGATCTCCTCCGACTTGACCCAGGGTCATATTCGAGCAGCGTAGCGTTGTAACTGCTTCGAGCTGGGCAATACAGCGCCGGTAAGCGTTCGTCCGAGGCGCATTGGAAGGAATGTCGTGGCTGCGCTGAACAAGCTGTGGCCAATGACTGAGGCGCGCAGCTTCTGAGGTTGGGCGTGATTTCCTGTCCAAACCAGACTACTCTGACGCTTGCCTCCCTCTGGCGTCGGACAGCATGCCGTTCAATTTACTGACCAGGAGTTGGGCGGACCGATTGTTCGGCCGCGTGATCGGATTGGGAATCGATATGCCGTATATAGGTATCACTCTTCCATTGTTGAGCTGCACATGGCCGATGCCTGGGAACACCCCCTTTGCAGCAGAGAAAAGCCCACGATCTCCTCCCAACGCAATGAGTTGGAGCGAATGGGGTTCTTGATAATCACTCCATTCTCAGTCACGACCACTCCAGATCTGGAAAGTGGGAAGGCGAACGCAGCCAGCAAAACTACTAGCAGCATGAACCCAACGCGCGCGCCGAGAGAGAGGGCGGCGGAAGCCTCCTCGTCGGAGAGCTGAACAAAGGCCATGAGAGGTGCGATGATCGCAATGGCGAGGAGAATCAGGGACTGTTCTCTGCTTCGCACCACGCGGCGTTGCATCCCGCTCATCAAGGACAACCCCATCCAATGTCGGCGGCGGTAGCACAAGAGGCAGCGGCATATTCGCAAATCCGTCACCATGATTACTTCCCACCACCTGAGCGCTGGCAATGGAAAGCGCGACGCAGCGGTGGCCGCGACTCCCTTTGCGTACTCACCGACGGCCCCGCCGGGCACAAGAAGAGATATCGACGCGGGGAAGTTCGCAGGATGCCCGGCTTGCACCGGCCCTAACCTGCGGTTCCTTTGGAGCGGACGACGGGATTCGAACCCGCGACCCCCACCTTGGCAAGGTGGTGCTCTACCAACTGAGCCACGTCCGCGTGCTGTTCACCGAGTCTAGAGAGCCCTCTCGTCAGCTTCAACTGGCGAGTTTCGGCAGGTCAGGTACTGCCCGTGGAGCCGAAGCCCCCTTCCCCACGCGTCGTAGGTGGGAGCTCATCCACCCACTCGGCGGCGAGCTCCGGCACTGCGACGACGACGAGCTGAGCGATCCGATCCCCTTTCGAGATCCGAACGGGTGTGTCGCGATCGAGATTGACGACCGCGCAGATGACCTCTCCGCGATAGCCAGCGTCGATGAGGCCGGGCGCGTTCGCCATCGTCAGGCCGTGCTTGCTCGCGAGCCCACTGCGCGGAAGCACCAGGCCCGCGCGTCCATCTGGGATCGCGACGGCAACACCCGTCGGAACCAGCGCGCGCTCGCCCGGTCCGACTTCGACGTCGACGGCGGAACGCAGGTCGAGCCCGGCGTCGCCGGGATGCGCTCGCCCCGGAAGGACGGCGTCGGGGTCCAGCCGCTTGAACGGAAGCGTCACGCCGGCTCGACGAGCTCCAGGCGGTTGCCGAACGGGTCTCGGACGTGGAACCGCCGGTAGCCCTCGAGCTGCACGTCCTCGTCGATTCGATACCCGGCCGCGTTGAGCTTCTCGCGCAGCTCGTCGAGCCCGTTCACGATGAACGCCGGGTGCGCACGCCGTGCGGGGGTAAACCCCTCCCGCTCGACGCCGAGGTGCAGCTCGAGCGAACCGTTTCGAAACCACAGTCCTCCGCGCGGCGCGAGCTCGCTCGGCTTGGGGACCTCCGGAAGACCGAGTAGTTCGCCGTAGAACGCTCGTCCCGCGCTCTCCTCACCGGGCGGCATCGCGATCTGGATGTGATGGAGCCCGGTGACCTCGTACGCCATGGCGGTGGAGCGTAGCGAACGGCGCCGGCCGGGCCAAAGCCCCGGCCGGCGCCTACACAGAACCGTTACGAGCAGCCGCTCGTCGACCCGCAGCTCGGGCACACGTAGCACGAGCCAGCGGGCTGCATCTTCGAGCCGCACGAGTAGCAGAGCGGTGCGTCCGCCGCGTGCGTCGGCTCCAGCTTGGAGCCGAGATCGATGAGCTTCGGCGGCCCCTCTTGCTCGACGGACTTCACGATCGACTCGACCGTCGTTCCGAGCTTCTCCGCCGCTTCGGCTGCCGCCGTCGCCTTTCGTTCGTCGATCGAGCGAATCCCGAGCGCCTCGCGCTTGTCCGGCGGCAGGTAGTCGATGGCCAGGCGGCGGAACACGTAGTCCACGAGCGATGTGGCAAACCGGACGTCCGGGTCGTTCGTCATGCCCGAGGGCTCGAACTTCATGTTGATGAACTTCGAGACGAACGCCTCGAGCGGCACGCCGTACTGCAGGCCGAGCGAGACCGCGATGGCGAACGCGTCCATCACTCCCGAGAGGGTCGAGCCCTGCTTGGAGGTCTTCAGGAAGATCTCGCCGATCCCGTCGTCCGGGTACTCCCCCGCCGTGATGTAGCCCTCGGCGTCGCCGACCTGGAACGAGACCGTGCGCGACGGCCGCGACCGGGGCAGCCGCTTACGGACCGGCGTCGGAAGATCCGCCGGGGCGGCCTGCGTCGCGGCCTTCTTCTTGTCGGCCGATAGCGGCTGCGCGACCTTGCAGTTGTCGCGGTAGATGGCGACCGCCTTCAGGCCGAGCGCCCAGCTCTCCACGAACAGCTGCTCGACCTCTTCGACCGTCACGTGCTCGGGCATGTTGACGGTCTTGGAGATCGCGCCCGAGATGAACGGCTGTGCGGCGGCCATCATCCGCACGTGCCCCATGTAGTGGATCGGCTCGGCGCCCATCGCCGTGTCGAACACGGGGTAGTGCTCCAGCTTCAGGTGCGGCGCGCCGGAGACCGAGTTGTGCTCGGCGATGTAGCCGACGATGTCGTCGACCTGCGCCGCGCCGTATCCGAGCCGGTCGAGCGCCCGAGGCACCGTCTGGTTGACGAACTGCATCGTGCCGCCACCAACGAGCTTCTTCGTCTTGACCAGCGCGAGCTCGGGCTCGATGCCGGTCGTGTCGCAGTCCATCATCAGCCCGATGGTGCCGGTGGGAGCGAGCACCGTCGCTTGCGAGTTCCGGTAGCCGTGCTTGGTGCCGAAGGCGATCGCGTCGTCCCACGACTGCTTGGCCGCTGACAGCAGGCCCTCCGGAACGAGCTCGCCGTCGATCTCGTCGGCGGCCGCGCGGTGCTTACGCATCACGCGAAGCATCGCGTCGGCGTTCGGCTCGTAGCCGTCGAACGGCCCGGTCACCTCGGCGATGCGCGCGCTGGTCCGGTACGCCTGTCCCGTCATCAGCGCCGTGATCGCGCCCGCCCACGCCCGGCCCGCGTCTGAGTCGTACGGCAGACCACGCGCCATGAGGAGCGCTCCGAGGTTCGCGTACCCGAGCCCGAGCTGACGGTACGAGCGCGCGTTCATCGCGATCGCGTCGGTCGGATAGTCGGAGTTGCCGACGATGATCTCCTGCGCGGTGAACACGACGTCCACGGCCTTGCGGAACGCCCTGACGTCGAAGTTCCCCTCGGCGTCGAGGAACTTCAGCAGGTTCAGCGAGGCGAGGTTGCACGCGCTGTTGTCGAGATGCATGTACTCAGAGCAGGGGTTACTTGCGTTGATCCGTCCAGTAGCCGGACACGTGTGCCACTCGTTGATCGTCGTGTCGTACTGCATGCCGGGATCCGCGCACTCCCATGCAGCCTCGGCGATCTCGCGCATCAGTGCTCGAGCGCGGACGGTCTCCACCGACTCGCCCGACAGCACGGCCTTGAGCTTCCAGTCCTGATCCTGCTCGTAGGCCTTCATGAACTCGTCGGTCACGCGCACCGAGTTGTTCGCGTTCTGGTACTGGGTCGAGTGGCTGTCCTTGCCGTCCAGGTCCATGTCGAAACCGGCGTCGCGCAGGACGCGCGCCTTCCGCTCCTCGACGGCCTTGCACCAGATGAAGTCGTGGACGTCGGGGTGATCGACGTTCAGGATGACCATCTTCGCCGCGCGCCGGGTCTTGCCGCCCGACTTGATGGTGCCGGCACTCGCGTCGGCCCCGCGCATGAACGACACGGGACCTGAGGCGGTGCCACCGCCGGCAAGTTGCTCCTTGGACGAGCGGATCTTGGACAGGTTGATCCCCGAGCCCGAGCCGCCCTTGAAGATCGTCCCCTCCTCGACGTACCAGTTGAGGATCGAGGACATCGTGTCGTCGACGGCGAGGATGAAACACGCTGAGCATTGCTGCGGCGTGTCCGGAACGCCCACGTTGAACCACACCGGCGAGTTGAACGCCGCCTTCTGCGTGACGAGCAGGTGGGAGAGCTCCTCGGCGAACACCTGAGAGTCGTGGTCGCTCGCGAAGTAGCCGTCCTTCCTGCCCCACCCGGTGATCGTGTCGACGACGCGGCCAACGAGCTGGCGGACACTGGACTCCCGTTGCGGCGTACCCAGTGGGCCGCGGAAGTACTTCTGCGCGACGATGTTGGTGGCGTTTTGCGACCAGGAGACGGGGAACTCGACGTCCCGCTGCTCGAAGGCGTTGCCGCCGTCCTTGAAGTTCGGGATCACGGCGTCGCGGAGCTCCCATTCGATCTGGTCGAACGGGTGCACGCCTTCCTCGGTGAAGAACCGCTTGAACGTCAGGCCGTCGCGAATGACCTGGACGTCCCCCTCCTTGGTCGCCACGGGCGCCGCCTCCTTTCCCCGCCGGGGAAGGACATGTGGATAACTACAGGGGTGTGATTCTGCTCCTCCCAGCGAACCGCGTCAAGACCGATACGATGATATCTAGTGGCTGGGGTGGCCGACCACCGCAACATCTAGTGGTTGCAGCGCTCAGCCCGTGCGGCGTTTTGCGGGCGCCCGTTTCTCCAGAAGCAGGCCGAGCTCCCGTTCGAAATCACCGACCTCCTGGAAGTCCTTGTACACGCTGGCGAAGCGCAGGTAGGCGACCTGGTCCAGCTTCTGCAGGTTCTGTAGGACCTCGACGCCGATCTGCTGAGACGTCACCTGGGGGCCCTTTCGCCGAAGGCGTGTCTCGATCCGCGAGACGACCTTGTCGAGCTGTTCCGACGTCACCGGCCTGTTCGCCAGCGCCTTGCGAAGTCCGTCGACGAGCTTGTCCCGGATCCACGGCTCGCGCGTCCCGTCGCGTTTGACGACGGTGAACGCTGCCTGCTCGACCCGCTCGTAGCTGGTGAACCGTCGGCCGCACGACAGGCACTGGCGCCTGCGCCGGATCGCATCGCCCCCCTCCGCCGGCCTGGAGTCGACGACGCGATCCTCCATGTGGCCGCACCACGGACACCGCATGAGCCTCTCCCTTACCCCAAGATATGGTGGTTTCCGCCGACGCTACGGTCGAGATGTTGGAACCGTCAACCTCGGCGCCGGGCGAGGTGCCGGCGGAGGTCCTCGAGCCGTGCGTCCCACTCCGCGCCGACGTCGGCCATCCACGACATCGCCCGCGTCATGGGGCCGGGTGTGAGCCGATACCGGCGGCCCCGGCCCTCCGCGGTGGCCGCGACGAGCCCCGCGTCCTCGAGCGCCTCGAGGTGCTTGGTGACGGCCTGACGCGTCACGGGGAGCCGCGATGCGAGCTCGGTCACGGTGCTCGGCCCGTCCTCGGACAGCGCCCGGATCACGCCGCGCCGGGTCGGATCCGACAGCGCCGAGAACACCGCGTCGACGTTTCGATCGCTCATCCCGCGAACCTCGACGTGGCGAGCGCCACCTGCTCCTCGCGGACAGTGAGACGCGTCGACTCGCCCTCGTCCGCGAGGTCGAACGCCACTCGCGTGGCGACGCCGACGGTGAGACCGGATTCGCTCCCCTCGAGCCTCCGCCATCGAACGACGAGCGTCTGCGCCTGCTCGGCGACCTCGACGATCCCGCGCCGGATCGCTCCGGTGGCATCGCGGATGATCACAGCACCGCCCGGCCGGGCGTCAAGCTCGACGACGTGCCCGAGCCATGCGGACAGCTCATCGGGCGAGGTGAGCGCGCGCCACACGTCGTCCCGAGTGGCCGGGAGCACCACGGTCTTGGTGATGGCCGTCTCCGACATCCGCGCCCTCGCAGCGCAACCTCACGGTTGCCTTCGCCGGGCGGCCGCAGTACGCTGCGACGCAACCGGACGGTTGCCCAGGATACCTCAGAAGGAGATCAGCGGTGAACAGGATCGAATCTCGGCTCGTGCCCACCGTCGTCGAGGAGACGTCGCGCGGCGAGCGCGCCTTCGACATCTACTCGCGTCTGCTCCGCGAACGGATCGTCTTCCTCGGCGAGGCCATCGACGATGCGGTGGCGAACACCGTCGTCGCGCAGCTCTTGTTCCTGGACTCGGTCGAACCCGGACGCGACATCGCGCTCTACGTGAACAGCCCCGGAGGAGCATCGACGGCGCTGTTCGCGATCTATGACACGATGCAGTTCCTGAAGTCGGATGTCGCGACGTACTGCGTGGGCCAGGCCGCGTCGGCGGCGGCCGTCATCCTGGCCACCGGCACCGCCGGCAAGCGGTTTGCGCTCCCGAACTCGCGCGTGCTGCTCCACCAGCCGCACGGCGCGCTCGAGGGACAGTCGGCAGACATCGAGATCCACGCGAAGGAGTTCGCCCGTCAACGTCGGCGGGTCGAGGAGATCCTTGCAGAGCACACCGGGCAGCCGATCCACAAGATCCACGAGGACACCCAGCGAGACTTCATCCTCGGCCCTCAGGAGGCAAAGGAGTACGGCGTCGTGGACACGGTGGTCGCGCGACGGACGATAGCTTCCCTCCCCGACCGCCCGCGGATCGCGCTCAGCCCGTCGGGATGACGATCGTCTGGCCGGGGGCGAGCGTGGTTGGGTCGATCGCGTTCGCCGAGGAGATCGCGTCGACGAGCGGGCGCGGATCCTCCGACGGCGCCATCTCGACGGCGATTGACCAGAGCGTGTCGCCCGGCTGAACGACGTAGCGACTGCGCGCCACGGGGTCCACGTCCCGGCGACCGATGGAGTCGCCGAGCACCGGCCCCCACGCGGCCGCGACGGCGACGACGGCGAGCGTCGCGGCGACTCGGCGGCGAACACGTGTTCGAGTCATGGCGCCACGGTACCGAACGGACGTTCGACGGTCAAGGCCCGATCCGAACATATGTTTGAACGTGTCCTCCCCGCGTGCTAGCGTCGGCGAGCCTAGGAGGAGGCACTGACATGGGTTCGTCAGGTGGCGCCGGTTCGACCCGCCAGGGGCGGGCGGCAGGGCTCCCCGTCGCTACCGTCCCGCCCACCGCCCGGCAGAAGAGGATCCTGGAGTTCATCTCGCAGACCGTTCGTGAGCGCGGTTACCCGCCCACGGTCCGCGAGATTGGGGAGGCCGTGGGCCTGACCTCGTCCTCCAGCGTTCACGCGCAGCTCGCCAACCTCGAGCGCCGCGGCCTGCTCCACAAGGACCCCTCCAAGCCCCGGGCGATGGCGCTTTCCGATCAGCCGCCGCGCGCCGCGGTCGTGCCGCTCGTCGGCCGCGTCGCGGCGGGGACTCCGGTCATGGCCGACGAGAACGTGGAGGAGTACCTCCCGCTGCCGATGGGTTTCGTCGGGGGGACAGACCACTTCGCGCTGCGGGTTGCCGGCGATTCGATGATCGACGCCGGGATCCTCGACGGCGATACCGTCGTGATCCGCTCGCAGGACACGGCGAACAACGGTGACATCGTCGCCGTGCTCCTTCCCGGTCCAGCAGAGGACGAGGCGACGATCAAGCGGTTCCGCAAGGAACGAGGCCGGATCCTGCTCGTTCCGGAGAACCCGCGACTCGAGCCGTTCGAGATGGATCCGCTCGGACGGATCCTCGGGGTTGTGGTGGCGGTTCTCCGGAAGCTCTAGGCTCGTCCGAACGTCGGATCGGAGGTCGCATGCCTGACGTGGACCTTTCCACGACGGCGCTCGGGCGCCAGATCGCGTCGCAACCCGACGAGCTCACACGCTTGATCGAGCACCCCATGCCTCACGTCACGGTCGAGCGCTTGCGACAGGCGCACCGGATCTGGCTCGTGGGGACGGGAACGAGCCAGCATGCCGCGGAGCTCGGAGCTCAGATGCTGCACGAGGCGGGCCGGGGCGCGCAGGCCGTCGGCTCGATGCAGTTCGTGAAATGGGCGCCGCCCGTCGGACCACGGGACGCCGTCATCCTGATCAGTCACAACGCCGGCACCGAGACCGCGTACGCCGGGGCCACGTGGACGATGGTCATGGACGCCGGGGTGAAGGTCATCCCGATCACCAAGCGCGGCGGCGACATGCCGGATGCGCTGCAGACGGTCGAACGTGAGACGTCGCAGACGTACACGGTCAGCTACACGACCGCGCTGTTACTTCTCGCGCGCCTGGCCGCGACGCTCGGTGCCACCGCGTTCGACGACGAGACGCTGCGGCAGGTGCCGGAAGCGGTGCGGGCCGCGATCGCCTCCCCCGGGATCGACGAGGTCGCTCGGCCGGCGCGGCTCCTCGCGATCGCCGGCGAGGGCCCGTCGGCGGTGACGGCGCGCGAGGGAGCGCTGAAGAGCCGGGAGGCGGCCCGAGTCCTCGCCGAGGGGTACGACGTCGAGTACCTGCTCCACGGGAACGCCGTTCCACTCGGACGAGACGACCATCTCGTCGTGTTGACGCCCCCGGACACCGACGGGCTCGTCGCGGCGGTGGCGCGCGCCGCGGAGGCCGAGCGCGTTCAGGTCTCCCGCGTCCGCGAGCCCGCCGACCTGCCGCCGGTTCTCGCTCAGATCCCGCTGGTCACGCGGCTCCAGATCCTCGCGCTCCGCTTCGCCCTCGAGCGCGGCGTGGATCCGGACAAGGTGATCGTCGGCGCGTGGGACGACGAGGCGCTCTGGGCGATCGGCTCGCCCGGCGGCCGACCGTAGCGTTCACACCAGGTCGGCGGCGCGTTCGACATCGTCGGGCGAGGTGTCGATCCGTAGGTTCTGAATCGCCGCGAGCGTGCGCTCGCCCACGCGGGCCCGGACGACCGTGCCGTCGTCCCGCGCGAGCTCCGAGACGACCTCCGCATCGCGATACAGCATCGCCGTGACCTCCTCGCGGCCGTAGGGCACGAGGAGCGTGACCTCCAGGGGGAACCGCGGGAGTGCGGCCTCGACGACCTCCATCAGCTCGTCGAGCCCCTCGCCGGTCAGGGCGGAAACCGCCGCCGCCCCGCCGACGCGGGAAAGCGCCCGTGCGCGCTCGTGTTCGGAGAGCAGATCGACCTTGTTCAGCGCGACGACCTCTCGGATGCGCGAGGCGCCGATCTCGTGCAACACCGTCCGAACCGCGTCGATCTGTGAGGGCAGGTCCGGCGACGACGCGTCGGCGACGTGCAGGATCAGCGTTGCCCGCGTGACCTCCTCGAGCGTCGAACGGAACGCCTCGACGAGCTCGTGCGGAAGCTTGCTGACGAAGCCCACCGTGTCGGAGATCGTCGCGGCCCGACCGCTCGGCAGCTCGATCCGGCGAACGGTCGGGTCGAGCGTCGCGAACAGCTGGTTCGCGACCAGGACGTCGGATCGCGTGAGCGCGTTCATCAACGTCGATTTGCCGGCGTTCGTGTACCCGGCGATCGCGATCTGCGGGACGCCGGAACGCTCACGGCCCGACCGCTTCACGTCGCGCGTTCGCGTCAGGTCCTTGAGGTCCTTCCGGAGCTTGGAGATCCGGCGGCGGATGTGCTGGCGGTCGACCTCCAGCTTGGTCTCGCCCGGACCGCGCGTGCCGATGCCGGCGCCGAGGCGGCTCATCGATTCGCCCCATCCGCGCAGTCGCGGCAACAGGTAGTTGAGCTGTGCCAGCTCCACCTGCGCCTTGCCCTCACGACTACGCGCGTGCAACGCGAAGATGTCGAGGATCAGCGCGGTACGGTCTATCACCTTGACCTTCAGCCGTTCTTCGAGGTTCCGCAGCTGACCGGGCGAGAGCTCGTCGTCGAGGATCACAGCTTGCGCGCCGGTTCCGTGGACCGCTCGATGGACGTCCTCCAGCTTGCCCTTGCCGATGAACGTCGCGCGGTTCGGCTCCTGTCGAGTCTGCACCACGCGAGCGACGGCCGTCGCACCGGCGCTATCGGCCAGCGCGGCGAGCTCGTCGAGGTCCGATTCATCGATACCGCGGCCGATCCCCACGAGCACGGCCTTCTCGGGAACGCGCGGACGCCACGTCGCGGCGAGCGGCGACTCGAGCGTCGACGCTTGATGAACGCCGCGCGCCCTCCCCCGACCGTCGTCGCTCATGACAGCACCGTTGCGATGCGGTCCATCGCCTCGGTCAGCCGGTCGTCGGGAACCGTGAGCGAGAACCGCACGTAGCCCTCGCCGCGCTCGCCGTACCCGTTCCCCGGCGCGACGAACACGCCCGCCCGATCGAGAAGCCGGTTGGCGAACGATGTCGAAGTCTCGCTGTCGGGGACCGGCGCCCAGACGTAACAGGAGCCGAGCGGCGGCTTGAGCGACCACCCGAGCCCGTTCAGGGCCTGCACCACCACGTCGCGGCGGCGCTGGTACGTCGCGCGGATCTCGTCGAGGTGATCCTCCGGCCCCTCGAGGGCGGCGATCGCCGCTCGCTGCACGGCGGTGAACTGGCCGCTGTCGACGTTCGTCTTGACCACGCCGAGCGCCCTGATCGCATCGGCGGATCCGACCGCCCAGCCGATGCGCCAACCGGTCATGTTGTACGACTTCGACGTCGAGCCGAACTCGAGCGCCACGTCCTTGGCGCCCGGAACCTGCAACACCGAGGGCGCCACGAAGCCGTCGAACGTGATCTCGCAGTACGCGGCGTCGTGCAGCAGGAGCAGGTCGTTGTCACGGCAGAACGCGACCGCCTCGGCGAGCGCGTTCAGATCGGCGACCGCGGCGGTCGGGTTGGCGGGGAACCCCAGCCACATCGCCTTCGTTCGATCGCTCACCTTCGCGGTCGACAGATCCGGCAGGAAGTCGCGCTTTGCGGGTGTCGACAACGCAACTGGCGTTCCTCCGGCGAGCCGCGTCGATACCCCGTACACGGGGTACCCGGGGTCCGGTATCAGCGCCTCCTCGCCGGGGTCGACGTAGGCGAAGGCGATGTGGGCGATCCCCTCCTTGGAGCCGATCAGGGCCATGACCTCCATCTCGGGGTCCAGCTCGACGCCGAACCGCCGCGAGTACCACGCGGCGACGGCCCCTCGAAAGTCCGGCGAGCCGTAGTAGCTCGGGTAGCGATGCGTCGCCGGGTCGGCGATCGCGTGGCGCATCGCATCGACGATGTGGTCGGGCGTGGGCAGGTCCGGGTCCCCCACGCCGAGCGAGATCACGTCGATGCCTTCCGCACGCTTCGCGGCGAGCTTCCGGTCGAGCTCCGCGAACAGGTACGGCGGGAGCGACTCGATGCGGCGAGCGACCCTCACGCGCGCAGGCCCCGTTCGGCGAGCCACGCGGGCGCGATCGTTGCCTCGAACACGAACTCCGCCGGCCCGGTGAGCAGAACCTCGATGTCGGTGCGCTCGACGACGAGCGCGCCGCCCGGGAACCGCACGTCCGCACGCGCCGGGACGAGCCCGGCCTCGTTCGCCACGACGAGCGCCGCACACGCGCCCGTCCCGCACGCCATCGTCTCGCCGGAGCCGCGTTCCCACACCCGGGCCTTCACGCCGCCGTCGTGAACGGCGATGAACTCAACGTTCGCCTTCTCCGGGAACCGCGCGTCGTTCTCGATACGTGGTCCGATCGTCCGCACGTCGACGTCGTCGGGATCGTCGTCGACGAACAGCACGAGGTGCGGGTTCCCCATCGACACGGCGCTCGCCTTGAACGTCCTGCCGTCGACATCGAAGGGCTCGGTCAGGAACGTGTCGTTTGCCGCTCCTTCCATGGGGATGTCACCGCGGGCGAACGCCGGGGGCCCCATCCCGACGGTGACCGACCTCACACGGCCGTTGTCGACGTCGAGCGACACGTCCTTCGTCCCGTCGCGCGTGCCCACCCTGAGTTCCGTTGCATCCGTGAGTCCTCGGTCGATGGCGAAGGCCGCCAAGCAACGGATGCCGTTGCCGCACATCTCCGCGAGCGAGCCGTCGGCGTTGCGGTAGTCCATGAAGAAGTCGTTGCCTTCCCGGTCGCGCGTCACACGGATCACGCCGTCGCCGCCGACGCCGAGGTGACGGTCGCACAGCGCAGCGACGAGCGCGGGGTCGAGCGGCCGCACGTCTTCGAGATCCTCGAGCATGACGAAGTCGTTGCCGGTGCCGTGGTACTTCCAGATCTTCAGCTCATCCATCGAGGTACTCCGCGATGTCATCGACGAGCGCCGCCGCACCGTCGGCTCCCGCCTCGAACCATCGGATCCTCGGATCCCTCCGAAGGAAGGCGAGCTGCCGGCGTGCAAGACCCTTCGTCCGCTTCACGATCGCCGCGACCGCGTCGTCGAGCGTGATGCCGCCGGTCACGTGCTGGGCGAACTCAGCGTACCCGATGGCCTGCGACGACGTGAGCCATCCGCCGAAACCTCGGTCGATCAGCGCACGAACCTCGTCGAGAACGCCGTTCTCGAGCTGTCCCGTCACCCGCGCCTCGATCCGTTTCCACAGCAGGTCGCGTGGCACCTGCACCCCGGCGGCTCGCACCCGTTCGGGCGCGTAGCTCTCCCACTCGGACGCGAAGCTGGAGAACGGACGACCGGTGAGCTCCACTACCTCCAGCGCTCGAACGGTACGCCGGACGTTCCCCTCTTCGATCTTGGAGGCGGCGATCGGATCGATCGCGGCGAGCCGCTCGTACATCGTCCGCGCCCCGACGCGCTCGGCTTCCCGCTCGAGCTCTCCCCGCAGTATCGGATCGGTCGCCGGGAACGAGAGATCGTCGACGACAGCGCGGTAGTACAGGACGGTTCCGCCGACGAGGAGCACGCGTCGGCCACGTGAACGGATCCGCGCGACGGCGTCTCGCGCCAGCGCCTGGTACCTGGCGACGCTGAACGGCTGGGATGGCTCGGCCACGTCGATCAGGTGATGCGGGACGCGGGCCCGCTCGGCGACGGTCGGCTTCGCCGTCCCCACGTCCATGCCGCGGTAGACGAGCATCGAGTCCACGGAAACGATCTCGGCGCTGAGGCGTTCGGCGAGCGAGATGGCCGCTTCGGTCTTACCTGATGCGGTGGCACCGACGAGCGCGAAGAAGGGCTCGCCGCCCGCAGCCATCAGCCGACGAGCTCACCCTCGAGGTGATGCGAGCGCGCGGCCACGATCCGAGTGTCGAGGAACGTTCCGGGCGCGTGATCGCCATCCAGGTGGACCACGCGGTTCGTTCGCGTTCGACCTTGGAGACGCCCCTTCCGGCCGGTGCCCTCGACGAGGATCTCGACCGTGGTGCCGACTTGTTCACGCATCCGCTCGAGGGAGATCTCCTGCTGCAGGGCGACGAGTCGATCGAACCGCGCCTGCACGACGTCTTTCGGGAGCTGATCGGGCATCGCAGCCGCGGTCGTCCCCGGCCTCGGCGAGTACTGGAACGTATAGGCCTGGTCGAACCGCGCGCGCGCGACGACGTCAAGCGTGTCCTCGAAGTCGTCTTCGGTCTCTCCAGGGAACCCAACGATGATGTCGGTGCTCACCGCGACCTGCGGGATGGCGGCGCGGATCCGATCGAGCCAGCCGAGGTAGCGCTCGCGCCGGTAGGAACGGCGCATCACCCGCAGGACGCGATCGGACCCTGATTGCAGCGGGAAGTGGATGTGCTCGCACACCTTGTCGCTGTCGGCCATGGCGTCGATCACGTCCGGTGTGAAGTCGTGCGGGTGTGGGCTGGTGAACCGGATCCGGCGAAGACCGTCGACGTCGTTGACCGCTCGGAGCAGCTCCGCGAACAGCGGCCTGCGCGGCGAGTCGGGAACGGTCAGGTCACGGCCGTACGTGTTGACGTTCTGGCCGAGCAGGGTGACCTCGACGACGCCCCGCCGCCCGAGCGCCTGCACCTCGGCAAGGATGTCGCCGATCGGGCGCGACAGCTGCGGACCCCGCACGAGCGGGACGATGCAGAACGTGCACGCGTTGTCGCACCCCACGGCGATGGAAACCCACGCGTGGTGCTCGACCTCACGGAGCGCCGGCAACGCGCTGGGGAAGGTCTCGGTCTGCTCGCGAACGTCGAGCTGCGGCCCGTCGATCTCGGCGCGATGCAACAGGTCGAGCAACCCGGGGAGGGCGTGCGTGCCGATGACGACGTCCACCCAGGGCGCCCGCCGCTGGATCGAGCCGCCGTCCTTCTGTGCCAGGCATCCGGCCACGACGATCCGCATCCGCGGGTTCTTCTCCTTCAGCGGGCGGAGGTGACCCAGGTTGCCGTACAGGCGGTTGTCGGCGTTCTCGCGCACGGCGCACGTGTTGAACACGACCACGGACGCATCCACCGCCTGGTCCGTCGGCACGTACCCGTCGGCGGTGAGCAGGCCGGCGATCCGCTCGGAGTCGTGCTCGTTCATCTGACACCCGAAGGTGCGCAGGAGGTACCGGCGATCGCTCATCGTTCGATCAGGCTACTTCGCGTACTCGACCGAGCGCGTCTCCCTCACCACCGTGATCTTGATCTGGCCCGGGTACTGGAGCTCCTCCTCCACCTGCTTGGCGATATCGCGGGCGAGGATCTGCGCGGCCAGATCGTCCACGTCCTGCGGCTTGACCATGACGCGGACCTCTCGTCCGGCCTGCATCGCGTAGACCTTCTCCACGCCCGGGTACGTGTTGCAGATCTCCTCGAGCCGCTCGAGCCGCTTGATGTAGGTCTCCAGGCTCTCCCGACGAGCGCCGGGCCGGCCGCCCGAGATGCCGTCGGCGATCTGCGCGATCACCGCCTCGACGGTGCGCTGCTCGACCTCGCCGTGGTGCGACTCGATGCAATGGACGACCTCCGGCGATTCCTTCATCCGGCGGGCGATCTCGGCGCCGATGATCGCGTGGGACCCCTCGATCTCGTGCGTCACTGCCTTCCCGACGTCGTGCAGGAGGGCGCCCCGCTTGGGGATCGCCGGATCGATGCCGAGCTCCGACGCGATCGCCGACGCGATGTGTGCGGACTCGACGAGATGCTTCAGCACGTTCTGCCCGTACGAGGTTCGGAACTGCAATCGCCCCAGCAGCCGGATCATCTCGGGGTGCATGTCGGTGATGCCGACGTCGAGCACGGCCTCCTCGCCGGCGCGCTTGATCTGCTCATCGATCTCACGCTGTGAGCGCTCGAAGGTCTCCTCAATCCGAGCAGGATGAATCCGGCCGTCCTGAACGAGCTTCTCGAGTGTCAGCCTCGCCGTCTCCCGCCGGACCGGGTCGAACGACGACAGCACCACCGCCTCGGGCGTGTCGTCGATGATGAGGTTCACGCCGGTCGTGCTCTCGAACGCGCGGATGTTCCGTCCCTCACGACCGATGATCCGTCCCTTCATGTCCTCGGACGGGAGCGAGAACACGGAGACGGTCGACTCACTCGTATGTTCGGAAGCGACGCGCTGGATGGCGATCGTGACGATCTTGCGCGCACGCTCCTCGCCCTGCTCTCGCGCCCGCTGCTCGATCTCGCGGACGGTGGCCATGGCGTCGCGGCGAGCCTCGTCCATCACCTGCGCCTTCAGGGCGTCGCGCGCTTCCTGTGCGGTCATCTGCGCGACCTGCTCGAGACGCCTGCGGTGCTGTTCGGCAGCGTGCTCGAGCTGTTGCCGGACCATCTGGAGGGTCCGGTCGCGGTCGTCGAGCTCCTCGGCCCGTCGAGCGAGCTCGTCGATCTTGGCCTCGGCTGCCTGGTCCTTCTGGGAGAGCCGTTCCTCCTGACGCTTGACCTCCTCGCGCCGGGTGCGGAACTCCTCCTCCGTGTCCCTGCGGATCGCTCCGATCTCGTCCTTGGCTTCGACCAGCGCCTCGCGGGTGAGGCGTTCGGCCTCCCGCTCAGCTTCCAGGATCACCTTCTGAGCACGAGCCTCGGCGCTCTCGGCCTGGGTCTGCCCGAGAACCTTCCTGACGAGGAACCCGACGCCGAAACCCACCGCGAGCGCCACCACGCCCACCACGACCGCATCCATCGTTACTCCTCCAAACGCAAACGACCGAATGCAGGCCCATCGGGCCCTGTTCGGCCAAGCGTCCGAGGTGGTGATCTAGGGTGAACCGAAGCCCGGAGGCCCCTCTCGGCCCCAGATCCGATGTGTTCCCTGCGTGGACTGGTCGGTCAGATACGTCTCAGGCACGTGTCGAACAGTTGTTGGTCGATGAGCCGTCTTTGATTCGAATCTACGGCCTGTGGCCGGGAAGGGCAAGGGTGAGACCCCGCCGCGCGCCATCGCCGCAGGTCAGAAGGCGTCTCCATCGTCGAGCCCGAGCGCTCGCGAGGCCGCTCGGTGGGCGACGCCGGGCGCGTACCCCCGCCGCTGGAGGAACGGGACGAGGCTTCGGTACGCGGCCTGCGGGTCGAGTGCGCCGAGGCGGGTGATCCGAGCCCGGGCGAGCTCCAGCGCCCGATCCTCTTCGTCACCTGCGTCGAGCTCGGTAAGCGTTCGCTCGATCGTCTCTCGGCCGACGCCCCTAGCCGCCAGCCTCGACGTCACCGCGCGCCGTCCCGACCGGCGAACGGTGAGCTCGTGCTCGGCGGCCTGGCGAGCGAAGTCCTCGTCGTCGATCAGGCCGACCGCCTCGAGGCGAGCGAGCTCTCCCTCGACCTCGTCACGCTCGAACCCCGCTCGGAGCAGCCGGATCTCGAGCTCCCGGCGAGCCCGGGGGCGCACGGCGAGGAGGCGCAACGCGCGTTCGTGACAGTCGAGCGGGTTCTTCGCTCGAGCGGTTCTGCGCACGACCTAGCCGCTGCGCGAGCCGGCGGTCTCCCGCTCCTTCTTGTTGCTCTTCGTCGCCGGCTCGTCGCCGTTGCCGCCGTTCGCGGCCGCTTCGTCGACGACCCCGTCCGGCACGACGACCGGCCGATCGTCGTCGCTACTGAACGAGGTGAGACCGACGGCCTCGCGCACTCGGCGTTCGATATCGCTCGCGATGTCCGTGTGCTCCGCGAGGAACTGACGCGCGTTCTCGCGTCCCTGGCCGAGTTGATCGCCCTCGTACGTGAACCACGCCCCGTTCTTCTTGACGATCTCGAGGTCGATACCGACGTCCAGGAGGCTGCCCTCCTTGGAGACGCCGTACCCGTACATGATGTCGAACTCGCACTGACGGAACGGCGGCGCGACCTTGTTCTTCACCACCTTCACCCTAGTGCGCGAGCCGACCACATCGGTGCCGTCCTTGAGGTTCTCGACCTTGCGGACGTCCAGGCGCACCGACGAGTAGAACTTCAGCGCCCGGCCGCCGGGCGTGGTTTCCGGGTTCCCGAACATCACGCCGATCTTCTCGCGCAGCTGGTTGATGAAGACCGCCGTGGTGTCGAAGCGCGAGAGCGTTCCGGCCAGCTTGCGCATCGCCTGCGACATCAGCCGCGCCTGCAGGCCGACGTGGGTGTCGCCCATCTCTCCCTCGATCTCGGCCCGCGGTACGAGCGCGGCGACCGAGTCGATCACCACGACGTCGAGCGCGCCGGACCGAACGAGCATGTCCGCGATCTCGAGCGCCTGCTCGCCCGAGTCGGGCTGCGAGACGAGGAGCTCGTCGATGTTCACGCCGAGCCGTTGCGCGTACGTCGGATCGAGCGCGTGCTCCGCATCGACGAACGCGGCGATCCCACCCTGGCGCTGCGCCTCGGCGATCACGTGGAGACAGACCGTCGTCTTGCCCGAGCCCTCAGGGCCGAAGACCTCGACGATACGCCCGCGTGGGATACCTCCGACACCGAGTGCGATGTCGAGCGAGAGCGAACCCGTGGGGATCACCGAGATGCCGGCGCCCATGGGGTGCTCGCCGAGCTTCATCACCGCACCCTTGCCGTACTGCTTCTCGATCTGCGCGAGCGCGACGTCCAGCATCTTGTCCCGATCCATCCGCGAAGCCCCTTTCCTCTCCTGCGCCCACCGCGCGACCACGCCGGCGAGCTCCTCTCGTGAGCCGCGCACGCTACCGCGAGGGTCCGACATGAATGACGCTCCTGTGATTACAGCGGTGAAACCCGTTCGACGCAACTCCAACGCTATTCGAACAGGTGTTCGAGGTCAAGCATCCGCGAGCCCGAACGTCGCGAGCCGTTCGTAGAGCGGCGCGGGTCGCCTGAGGTGGCTGCGGTACAGGACGATCCGGTCCACGTCGAACGGATCGCTCTCGAACGTCACGTCCTCGAGCCCCTGGAGCTCGACAGACGGTTCGAACCGCGCGACGGTGAGGTGTGGGGTGAACGCTCGCTTCTCCGCAGCGAACTCCCGCAACAGCCCCTCGTCGAGCGAGGCCGCGATCCGTGCAAGCCGGCGACCATCGTCGTCGAGACCCGCCCACAGGACCCGGCCACGTCGTTCGTTCGGGAACGCGCCGAGCCCGGTGACCCGCGTTCGCGCTCGTTCGTTCGCCCGCGCCGCTTGTCCCACGCTGTCGCGTACCCACTCGACGAGCCTCGGCCACGTCGCGCCGAGGAACTTGAGCGTCACGTGTTGGTTCGGCTTTGGCACCCACTTCGCCCTCGGGTAGCGCTCCCGCCACGGCGCGACGGCGCTCTCGACGGCGTTCCGGATGTCCTCGGGGATGTCGAACGCCACGAACAGTCGCAACGGTCTGGCTTCGGGGCGCGTCGCGCGGTCGCGCGCCATCAGTCGAGGACGCGGTCGCGCGGCATCAGTGGACGACGCGATCGGCGTCGGGGAGGGGAAGGCCTTCGAGGTGCCTTCGTGCCAGATCGAGCGCGGCCTGCTCCGACCACCGAACGACCATGTCGCGATCGCCGGGCGCGCGGATGCGCCGCTGGTGGGCCACACCGTCCGCTTGGATCCCGACCCACACCGTTCCGGGCTCGGCGCCGTCGTGTGGTTCGGGACCGGCGGCTCCCGTCGTCGACAGCGTGACGTCGGCGCCGAACAGCCGCCGTGCGCCGGCCGCCATCTCGGCTGCAGTTTCTCGGCTCACGACGCCCGGACCGTCGATCGTCTCCTGCGAGACGTCGAGGATCTGGCGCTTTGCCTCGACCGAGTAGCACACCGCCGAACCGAGCAGGTAGTCGGACGCGCCCGGCGCGTGCGCCAACCGCGCGGACAGCGCGCCGCCGGTGAGGGACTCGGCGCACGCGATCGTCTTCCCCGCGGCGCGGAGCAGCCGACCGACCACCTCGTCCAATTCCTCGTCCGACGTCGACGTGACGAACTCGCCGATGCGTTCGGCGACGTCGCGAGCGAGCGGTGCGAGGAGCGCTCCGGCTTCCTCCACGGATGCAGCCTTCGCGGTGAGGCGAACGCGGACCTCTCCCCCGCCGGCGAGATACGCCACGGTCGGGTTCGTCGAGCCGTGGAACAGCTCGTCGAGGATCTCGGCGACGCGCGACTCCGCGATCCCCACGCACCGGATCGTCCTGGAGACGATCGTGGCCGGACCCGCCAGCGATTCGAGCTCGCGGAGGACCGTGCGTTCCATCATCTCGCGCATCTCTGCAGGAACGCCCGGGAGCGTGTAGATCCGCGATCCGTCGAGCTCGAGCACGATGCCGGGCGCCGTGCCTCGCTCCGCCGGGATCGAACGCGCCCCAACCGGCACGTCGGCCTGCACGAGGTTGGACTTCGGCATCTCCCGGCCGGCACGGGCGAACGTGTCGCGGATGGCCCGTTCGAGCTCGGGACGGCGTTCGAGCTCCACGCCGGCGAGCTTGGCGAGCGCTTGGCGCGTGACGTCGTCCTGTGTCGGACCGAGTCCGCCCGTGACGATCGCCACATCGGCGCGCGACGCCGCGAGCGAAAGACCGTCGACGATGCGCTCGACGTTGTCGCCCACCGTCTGGTGATGGAGTACGTCGACGCCGATCGCCGCCAGACGCTCGCCGATCCACTGTGCGTTGGAGTTCGAGATCTGCCCTAGGAGGATCTCGGTGCCCACCGCAACGACCTCGGCCCTCACGACGAGGGCGAGGTGGGTTGGTACTCGAAGGTGCGCTGCCACGGGCGCCCCTCGCGCCCGACGACGCCGTAGTCGGTGCCGTTCACGCTGACCTGCGTTGTTCCTCCTTCGGATAGACGCACGGTGATCGTTCGATCGGCCTCGAACGTTCGCCCCTCGCCGGCGTCCAGGCTGAACGGCTCCGCAGCGCTGCCGTCGGATTCGATCGCGACGTCGACGGGATCCTCCGCCAGGACGGCCACGGTGATGGGGCGGGCCGATCCCGTTTCGACCGGCGGCGCTGCGGACGGAAGCTCGGCGGGCGGCGGAGCGGGCTGCCGAGCCGACAGCACACCGAACGCCGCGGCGAGGACGAGCAAGGTCGCGGCGACCATGACGAACAGCCGGTGGTCGTCACGCCGGCGAGGAGTCCCCATCCCCATGATCGGCTCGGGCTGGGCGGGCGGCGGCGTCTTCGTGAGCAGCGGTTCGGGGCGGTTCTCGGTGTAGACATCGACGACGCGGTCGGGCGAGAGACGTAGGTACGACGCGTACGTGCGCAGGCACCCTCGCACGTGGACATCGCCCAGGAGGCGCTCGTAGTCCTCGTTCTCGATCGCGTCGAGGAACTCGGAGCGGATCCGCGTGTCTCGGGCCGCCTCCTCGAGAGTGAGGCCCCGCGCCGTGCGGACCTTGCGCAGGCTCGGACCGAGGTCCGTCACGCCGTGCTGCATCGCGTTCTTCCGGCCACGGGTCCTCGATTCTAGTCATGCCTGGACCCGTTCCGTGGAACGTGCCTACGCGACGCCCTCCGCGGTCGTCATCGGGCACCTCGGGTCGGGCCCCTGTTCGGCGAGAAGAGCTGCGATCCAGTCGTGGGCGGGATCCAGGCAGACCTGCCAGGCGCGCTCGGCAGGGCCGGCCATCACGTTCAGGTAGTACATGGGGTAGCCGGGCGCTGCGACGCACGGGCCGTGGAAGCCGCGAGGGATCAGGAAGACGTCCCCGTCCCGGACCGTGACGGTCTCGTCGATCTCGCCGTCCTTCGTGTAGGTGCGATGGAGGCCGAAACCGGCCTCGCCGGCGATGCGGAAGTAGTAGACCTCTTCGAGGGGGACCTCGTCGGCGGTGTGCTCGTCGTGCTTGTGGGGCGGGAACGATGACCAGTTGCCGTCGGGCGTGAGCACCTCGACCGCGATGAGGCGTTCGGCCTCGAACGCGTCGGCGGCGAGGAAGTTGTTGACCTGGCGCGTCGCGACGCCGCCGCCGCGTACCTCGACGGAGACCGCCCGAGCAGGGACGTGCGCCGGTTCGAGTCGGCGCTCGGCACCGGCGGTGGGAAACGCGAACTCGCCTCCGCCGTCGGAAGAGATGACGACCTCGGTTCCCGTGGGGACGTAGACGAAGTCGGTCACCCTCGAGAACACGTCACGCCGTCCCTCGAGCTCGAACCGCTTCGAGGAGACCTCCACGCGGCACGAACCGGAAAGCGGCAGGATCGCCGCCTCCACGCGTTCGAGCTCAACGACACGGCGCTCGCCCGGGGCGAGCGAGAGTACGCGCAGACCCGCGAACGACCAGCCGGCGTCACGCGCGCTCAGTCGAACCGGGTCGGGCCCGTCGCCCAGCGTTCCCGCCGGGCGGAACACATCGGCGCTCACGCTGTGGAAGCCTCGTCGGTATCGTTCGGATCGTGCGTCGCTCCGTCACGTTCGTCCTCGCGCTGGGCGTGACGGCCACGCTCGTTGGGGGAGCGGCGAGCGCCGAACGCGATCCGGTCGGTCCGGTGCTCGTCGTCGCGGACGACGTTCCGAACGACGTTCGCGCGCTCGCGCTCGACACCTGGGACCTGTTCCTGGATGCGTTCCCCGCCAGGCGCGCGTGCATCCCGCCGGTCACCCTCAGTAGCGCGTGGGAGTTCGCCGACCGCGCCGCCTACGACCCCGCCGAACGCGCCGTGGTTCTCCGCGTTCCGGGAACCGCGCCCAACCTGCGCGCGTCGCTCGTGCACGAGTTCGCTCACCACCTCGAGTCCACGTGCGCCGCCCACGCGTCGCTGCGACGACCGTTCCTCGTCGCGACCGGCTCCGCTCCGAAGTCGCCCTGGTTCGGTGGACATGACTGGGAGCACGTCCCGTCGGAGCGGTACGCGGAGGCCGTGACCGTGTACGTGCTCGACGAACGTCCCTCGCACCTGCGGGTGAGCGTCCCGCGCGAGGCGCTCGACGAGATCGAACGCTGGGCCGTGGGCTCCTGAGTCACGCATCGACGAGGACCGCTCGAACCTGCGCTTCGTTCGGCATCGCATCGGCGCATGCGAGCTGACCGGCGACGTACGCGCCCGCCGCGTTCGCGAACCGAACCGTGTCGACGACCTCCCACCGCTCGAGCAAACCGTGACACAGCGCCGCGCCGAAGGCGTCCCCGGCGCCGAGCCCGTTCACCACCTCGACCTCGACGGGGGTCACGCGTTCGGCCCCGCCGTCCCATGCCGCGAGCACGCCGTCGCCCCCGAGCTTCACGATCGCCAGCTCCAATCCGAGATCGAGCAGCCGCGACGCCTGCGCCTCGGGCGTTCCCGATCCCACCGCCACGGTGACCTCGTCGACGTTCCCCACTGCCACGGTCGCGAACCCGAGCGCCTGCCGAGCGAGCGGACCGGCCTCCTCCGGCGAACGCCAGAACGTCGGCCGGTGGTCGAGGTCGTGGACCGTGAAGCTCTTCCTCCCCCGCTCCCGCAAGGCGGCGAGCGTCGCCGACCTGCTCGGCTCGTCGGATAGCCCGGTCCCCGTCGTCCAGAACACTCGCGCCGAGCGGACGGCGTCGAGGTCGAGACCGTCGACCGTCAGGTTCATGTCGGGAGCCTTCGGTTGTCGGTAGAACAGGATCGGCGGCGACTCCGGCGGCAGGAGCTCGATGAACACAACCGGCGTCCGGAGGTCGCGATCGGTGCCCACGAAGCGGGGATCGACACCGAAGCCTCGCAACGCCTGACGGACGTACGCCCCGAAGCCGTCGTCTCCGACCTTGGTGATGACGGCCGAGCGGTGCCCGTACCGCGCCGCACCGACGGCGACGTTCGTCGCGCTGCCGCCGAGGAACTTGGCGAACGTTCGGACGTCGGCGAGTGGAACACCCGACTGTTCCGGGTACAGGTCGACGCCGACGCGACCCATCGTGAGGACGTCGAAGACGTCGCCCACGTCAGCCGTCCGGACGATCGCCCTCGGCGTCCTGCGTCGGGAGCGCGGCGGTCGCCGCGCCCGCCTGCTGGGTCAGCTCCTCGACGGCGCGTTTCAGCTCGGCGTCGTCGGTTGCGGCCCGTTGGAGCTCGTGCGCGAGATTTTCGAGCTCCTCACCGCCCGCCATCATCTGGACGAGCCCCTCCAGCGCGAGCTCGTCTCGTGCGAAGTCGCCGTACACCTGACCTCGCCGGAGGATGACGAAGTGATCACCGACGGGGTACGCGTGGTGCGGGTTGTGGCTGATGAAGATCACGCCGATACCGCGGCGCTTGGCCTGAACGATGTACTTGAGAACGACGCCGGCCTGCTTGACGCCGAGCGCGGCTGTGGGCTCGTCGAGGATCAGCACCTTCGCTCCGAAGTGGACCGCGCGAGCGATGGCCACCGACTGTCGCTCGCCGCCGGACAGCGTTCCGACCGCCTGGTCGGGGTCGCGAATGTCGATCCCCATCTTCGAGAGTTCGTTCCGCGTCGTCTCCCTGGCGAGCCCCACGTCGAAGCGGCGGAACGGACCCACGCCCTTCGTCGGCTCCGAGCCCAGGAAGAAGTTCCGCCAGATCGACATCAGCGGGATCATCGCCAGGTCCTGGTAGACCGTGGCGATCCCGCGCTCCAATGCCTCCCTGGGGGAAGAGAAATCCATGCGCTCGCCCTCGAATCGGTACTCGCCGGCGTCCGGCTTGTACACGCCTGAGAGCATCTTGATGAGCGTCGACTTGCCCGCTCCATTGTCGCCAAGTAGACACGTCACCTCGCCGGCGCGAACGAACATCGAGATGTCCTTGACCGCGATGACCGAGCCGAAGTACTTCGAGAGCCCGTCCACCTCGAGAAGCAGCGCGCCGTTCGTGCTCATCGCCTGGACGCCCGCTGTCGGATGAAGTTGTTGAAGATCACTGCGACGACCAGCACCCCGCCCAGGAAGACGCGATACCAGTCGCCGTCGATCCCGGTGATCACGATGCCCTGCTGCACCATGCCGAACAGGAGCGCGCCGAGCGCGGCTCCCACGGCCGACCCGTATCCACCAGTCAACAGACAGCCGCCAACGACCGCCGCGATGATCGCGTTGAACTCCTGGTCGGTCCCTCGCAGTGCGTCCGCCCCCGTGAACTCGATGGCCTGGATCAGCGCCACCAAGAACGCGGCGAACGCCGTGGTGAGGAACAGCGCGATCTTCACACGGCGAACCGGCACGCCGACGTTGCGCGCTGCCTCGACGGCTCCTCCCGTTCCGTAGATCCAGTTCCCCTGGCGGGTTCGAACGAGCAGCCACGTCGCGACCACGGCGAGGGCCACCCACCACAGGATCGAGGCGTTGAAGTTGCTTCCGAAGATGGAGAACTTCGCTCCGAAGACGTCGTGGAACAGCTCGAAACCGGACACCTCGTCGAGGTTGCCGAGCTGCGTCCGGTTGGTCCGCAACCGAGAGAGGGCGACGGTGAGCCCTCGAACGATGAGGAGCGTGCCGAGCGTGATGATGAACGAGGGGAGCTTCGTGGTCACCACCAACAACCCGTTCACGGTGCCGATCAGGAGCGCCAGGAGCAGCGCCATGCCGACGGCCGGCACCATCGTCCACCCGAAGCCCCCGGCGTCGACCGGGCTGACCAGGATCAACAGCGCCATACCGGCGAACCCCAGGATCGACCCGATCGAAAGGTCGAACTCGCCGGCGATCATCAGCAGGGCAACGGCGACGGCAAGGATTCCGAGCGGCGCCGTCCGATTGAGGATCGACGCGGTCGTCGCCCAGCTGACGAAGTTGTTGTCGAACGCGACGATCGCGAAGAAGACCCACACGATCACGATGCCGAGTGCGGCGCCGAGCTCGGGGCGAGACAGGAGCCTGGCCAGCCCGCTGACGCGCCGGACCCGTTCGTCCGTTACCGCTGTGGGCGGAGGTGCGGTCTCCGTCGCCATGGGGCGGCCACTCCTCGACTCGTGGGCGGAAGCTTAGTGTCCGGGGCCGGCGCACGCCGCCGGCCCCGGACGCGGTTCTCGAACGCGACTACCTGACGCCTTCCTCCGTGTACGCGATGACGTCGGCAGCGGTCTCCTGCGTCACGATCTGAGGACCCGTCATGAGGACCCTGTTCTCGCTCCCGAGCGGCAGGGCGCCGGTCTCCAGGTACTTCGTCAGGAACACGATCGGCAGGTACCCCTGCAGGAACTGCGCCTGGTCGATCGCGAACAGCATGTCACCGGCCTCGATCGCCTCCAGCACCTCGGGCGAGAGGTCGAACGTAGCGAACGCGATCTCGCCGAGCAGCCCGGCCTGGTCGAGCGCCGGGATCGCCGGCGTCGACGCGGTCGGACCAAGCGTGAGCAGGCCGTCGATCGTGTCATCTGCCTGCAGCGCGCCGGCGATCGTCTCGGTGATGCTGGACGGATCGTTCAGGTCGACCGGGATAACTTCACCCTCCACGCCGACGCCCTCGAAGAATCCCTCGCAGCGCAGGTCGAGCGCGGCGTTGCCGACCTCCTGGTTGACGCAGATCGGGTTCTCCACCCCTTCTTCCGCGAACCGTTGGCCGGCGATCAGCCCTGCCTCGAACTCGGTCTGGCCGACGTGCAACAGGACCCCGAGATCGGCGAACACGTCCGAGCCGGAGTTCATGGAGATCACGGGGATCCCCGCGTCGACCGCGGCCTCGATGGACGGGCCGAGCGCGTCGGCATCGGGGATGCTGACCACGAGGCCGTCGGGCTGGGACGCCACGGCGGCGTCGATCAGCTGGCTCATGGCCACCATGTCGAACGTCTCGGGCGCCTGATACTCGACCTCGACGCCCATGTCTTCGGCCGCGGCGTTCACGCCGTTGGCCGCGACCGACCAGAACGGGTCGGACGCCTGCCCGTGCGTGACCACGACGAAGCGGAAGTCACGTTGGCTGACGCCACCGTCCGGTGCGGTGGCGCCGTCACCGCCGCCGCCACCTTCGTCGTCGCCCGTGCACGCCATCGCCACGACGGCGAGCACGAGCAGCAGTACCACCCACCTGCTTCGCTTCATGCCCCCTCCTCCTTTCTCTGCGGGGATTCGCACGACGTTCGCATCGCTCACCGTGCTACCCCACGACTCCCCCGCCCTGCGCGAACGCCTGCGTCGCGCTGTTGCCCTTGTCCATCCAACACCGAAGCGAGCTCCAACAGGAACTCGTAACTCGCGCGGGCGTTCTCGATCGGCCCGCCGTCTTTCGCCGGCTCCGCGGCGATGACGGTGTCCTGCTCGAGCACGTACCAACCGTCGTAGCCGGATCGCTCCAGCGTCGTCACGACGCCCGCGATGTCGAGGTCCCCCCGTCCGAGCGGTCGGTACATGCCCGCGCCGACAGCCTCCTGGTAGCCGAGACGACCCGACCGCACCCCCTCGCTCAGCTCCATCGACACGTCTTTCAGGTGTACGTGGGCGACCCGTCCGGCGGCCTTGATCGCCACGGTGACGGGATCCGCCCCTCCGATGGCGATGTGTCCCGTGTCGAGGCACAGCGGGATGCTCGACCGTTCCAGCAGTCGATCGACCTCGTCCGGTCGCTCGATCACGGTCCCGCGGTGGGGGTGCAACGTCGCGACCAGGCCGTGCGAGGTGGCGTCGGCGGAAGCCGCGTCGAGGCCGTCGACCAACGCGCGCCACGAGTCCTCGTCGATCGCGCGCGAGCGCTCGTAGCCCGTCGACCCGGTCGTCGCGGCGAGCACCACGACGTGCGCGCCTGCGGATGCGAGCAGATCGGCCTGCCGAGACATCCCGGCAAGCTCCGATCGGAGCACGCTCGGCACGTGCAACACGATCGGGACGAACCCGCCGACGAGCGCAAGACCGGACGAGCGAAGCACGTCCCGCAGCCCGGCCTGGTCCATCGGCAAGAACCCGTCCGGCCCGAGCTCCGTGGCTCGAAGTCCGATCGCCGCCATCTCGCCGAGCGCTCGCTCGGCCGACATCTGGTGGCCCCAGCCCGGGACCTCGCACACCCCCCACGTGATGGGCGCACCCGCGATCCGCTCGGACAACGGTCGCCTCACGCCACCTCCTCGAGGCTCACCGGTCGGTGCTCCTTGCGCGACAAGTCGCAGGCGACGGCGATGCGGAGCGCCTGGAACGCCTCCTCCGCCGTGCACGGGCTCTCTCGACGGCCCGCGGCGACGTCGACGAACGCCTCCATCTCGGCGACGTAGGCCGAGCGGAACCGCTCGGAGAAATGGGTGTACGCGTCGGGAGGAGGCGGAGCGCCACCGCCCTCGAGCGAACGGATCGGGGCTCGCCCGTCGAGCCCCACGACGACGTTGTCGCCCGAGCCGAGCAGCTCCATCCGCACGTCGTACCCGAGGGGATCGTGACGCGTGACCGAGAGGATCCCGAATGCGCCGCTCGAAAGGCGGAGGGTGGCGACCGCCGTGTCGACGTCGTCATACTTGGCGAAGACGGGGAACGCGATGACGCCGCCGTCCGCGTAGACCTCCACGACCTCCTCGCCGGTCACGAAGCGGAGCGCGTCGAAGTCGTGCACGCTGAAATCCCGGAAAATCCCACCGGAGGCCGGGATGTACTCCTCATGCGGGGGCTCGGGGTCGTGTCCGGCCATGCGCACGACGTAGAGCGTTCCCAGCCCGCCGCTATTGACGAGCTCACGCGCGGCCCGAAAGCCCGCATCGAACCGGCGCTGGAACCCGATCTGCAGCTGGATCCCGCGCTCTGCGACGTGCCGAGCGACGTCGGCGGTGGAGTCGAGATCGAGCGTGATGGGCTTCTCACAGAACGTGGGGAGCCCGGCGTCCGCCCCCTTGCGGATCAACGGCGCGTGCTCGGACGTCGCCGCGGCGATGACGATTGCATCGACCGAGCGCAACAGGTTCTCGACACTGTCGGCGATCTCCGCACCGACCTTTGCGGCGACGGCCTCGGCGCGGTCCCGGTCGAGGTCGGTGACGAAGACGGTATCGACACCGGGGTGCGCGACCAGCGTGCCGGCATGCACGATGCCCATTCGGCCCACGCCGATCACGCCGATCCGCACACGCGTCTCCCCTCCGACTGCCGGACCCGTCCCCGAATGCGCCGCCACCGGATTGGAACGTTCCAAGACAGGCGCGTACCATAGGTCCGCTCGTCGAAGGCTGTCAAGATGCGAGCGGGTGGGCGTCGACGAACGCGTCGCCGCGCCCGCGCGGGAGGCGAGATGCAGACGATCCGCTTGACGACCGCGCAGGCGATCGTCCGGTATCTGATCGCCCAGCGAACGACCGTGGACGGCCACGAGGTCCCACTGTTCCCCGGCGTGTTCGCGATCTTCGGTCACGGCAACGTCACGTCGCTCGGCGAGGCGCTCGAACCGGTTCGCGACCGGTTGCCCGTGTGGCGTGGACAGAACGAGCAGACGATGGCCATGGCGGCGGTCGCGTTCGCGAAGGCGAAGCGGCGGCGTCAGGTGATGATCGTCACCACGTCGATCGGTCCGGGCGCCGCGAACGTCGTCACCGCCGCGGGCATCGCCCATGCGGACCGGCTTCCGCTGCTCGTCCTGTCCGGCGATACCTTCACGAACCGCATCCCGGATCCAGTGCTGCAACAGGTCGAGCACGTCGACGACCCGACGACGACGGTCAACGATGCGTTCCGCGCCGTGACTCGGTATTGGGATCGCATCACCCATCCCGCTCAGGTGCTGCACTCGCTGCCACACGCCGTGGGGACGCTGGTCGACCCGGCCGAGTGTGGCCCCGCGTTCATCGGCCTCCCGCAGGACGTGCAAGCGCAGGCGTTCGACTATCCGGGGTCCTTCTTCGAACCGCGGGTTCATCGCGTGAGGCGTCCGGGTCCGGACCCGGAGGAGCTCGCGGACGCGGTTGCCGTGCTTCGGGGGGCGGTACGCCCGCTCGTCATCGCCGGGGGCGGCGTGCATTACTCGTTCGCTTCGGACGACCTGGCGTCGTTCGTCGAGCGGCATGGGCTGCCCGTCGCCGAGACCGTCGCCGGAAAGTCGTCGCTCCGGTGGGACCACCCGAACGCCGTCGGCCCGATCGGCGTGACCGGCGGAACCGCCGCGAACGCACTCGCCGCCGACGCGGACGTGGTCTTGGCGATCGGGACGCGCCTCCAGGACTTCACGACGGGCTCGTGGTCGGTCTTCCGGAACGACCGGATGCGGTTGATCGCGCTCAACACCGCTCGATTCGACGCCACGAAGCACCTCGCGCTCCCGCTCGTGGCGGACGCACGGCGCGGACTCGAGGAGCTGGCGACCGCTCTCGGCGATCACCGCGCGCCCGACGTGTGGATATCGCGCGCGAGAGACGAGTACCGGACGTGGAACGCCTACCTCGACACGCAGGCGACCGCACCCACCGAGACCGGACTTCCGTCGTACGCCGCCGTCGTCCGAGCGGTGAACGACGCCGGCGATGACGGCGACTACGCGGTGACGGCCGCCGGCGGGCTGCCGGGCGAGCTGAACAAGCACTGGCGGTCGCGCTCCGTCGGGTCGTTCGACTGCGAGTACGGGTTCAGCTGCATGGGGTACGAGATCGCCGGCGCGTGGGGCGCGGCGATGGCCATGCCCGACAGGACGGTCATCTCGTTCTGCGGCGACGGCTCGTACCTGATGGCGAACTCGGAGGTGTACAGCTCGGTTCTGTCCGGTCACCCGTTCGTCATCGTGCTCTGCGACAACGGCGGGTACGCGGTGATCCGCCGGCTGCAGGTGTCCAAGGGCGGCGCGGCGTTCAACAACATGATCGACGACTCCAAGGTCCGTGAGCCCTTGATCGTCGACTTCGTCGCGCACGCGGCCTCGATGGGCGCGATCGCGGAACCGGCGACGACGCTGGACGAGCTGCGTGACGCGCTGAAACGCGCTCGGACCGCCGATCGCACGAGCGTCATCGTGATCCGAACCGATCCGAACGCTTGGACCGGCGGAGACGCGTGGTGGGACGTGGGGGTCCCCGAGGTCTCCGAGCGCGACGAGGTCCGTGTGGCCAAGGCCGAGCACGAGGCGGAGCGCAAGCACCAGCGCCCGGGCGTCTGACGTGCCGTCGGGGCGCCATCCCACGATCCACGACGTCGCCGCTCGCGCCGGCGTGTCGAAGTCTCTGGTGTCGCTGGTGATGCGCGGCGCGCCCCAGGTGAGCGAAGAGCGCCGACGCGCGGTTCTGCTCGCGGCGAGCGAGCTCGGCTACCGGCCGAACGCCGTCGCCAGGAGCCTAGTTCGGAACCGCAGCAACGTCCTGGGCGTAGTGCTCTCGGATCTGCACAATCCGTTCTTCGTCGAGGTGGTGGACGGCATCGAGGAGGAAGCGATCGCCTCGCATCACCGCGCGCTGTTCAACACGGGCAGCCGGTCTCCGGGGCGTGAGTCCGAAGCGCTCGAGACGCTCCTGCAGCTCCGCGTCGACGGAGTGATCCTGGCAGGGACGGTCCTGCCCCCGCGGGCGATCGTCGCTGCAGCAGCGAACGCCCCGGTCGCACTCGTCGCACGCGCCTCACGGTGGCCGGCGATCGACTCCGTGACGAACGACGATCGGGCGGGCGCACGGCTGGCCGTCGATCATCTCGTATCGCTCGGGCATCGGCGGATCGCGCACGTCGACGGCGGTCGAGGCGCTGGCGCCGCCGACCGGCGGAGCGGATTCCTGACGGGCATTCGGCGCCACGGCCTGACGTCGGAGGCCGTCGTCGTCCCCGGCGCATTCACGGAGGACGGCGGCGCCGCAGGCGTCGACCAACTGCTCAAGCAGTCGAGGCGCGCGACCGCCGTGTTCGTCGCGAACGACCTGGCCGCTGTCGGCGCGCTTCGCGTCCTCCGAGAGCATGGCTTGGAGGTCCCTGGCGACGTCTCCGTCGTCGGCTACGACAACGTTTCGATCGCCGGACTCGACCACGTCGATCTGACGACGATCGAGCAGCCGAGGCGCGAGATGGGGGCCGAGGCGGTCCGTCTGCTGCTCGATCGCCTCGATGGCGGACGTGGGCAGAGCCGCCACGTCGTGATCCCTCCAACCCTCGTCGTTCGGGGCTCGACGGGCCCGCCGCCGGCTCGCTCGGCCCCGAGCGACACGCGTCCGTCCGAGACCGAGCGAAGAACACGGTCCTAGGCGAGCTCACCCGACTCGGCTCGGGTGTGACTCCTCCCACTCCTCTGGCGTGAGGAGCACGTCACGCGCCTTCGACCCGAGGGACGGTCCAACGATCCCCCGCTCCTCGAGAAGGTCCATGAGCCGGCCCGCGCGCGCGAACCCCACCTTGAGCTTGCGCTGCAGCATCGACGTCGAACCGAGCTGCGAGCGGATGACCAGCTCGGCCGCCTGCTCCAGAAGCTCGTCGTCGCCGCCGAGCCCACCGTCGTCGGCGTCGTCGGACGCCGCCGGCTTGGCCAGCCCCTCGACGCTCACCGCGTACTCGGCTGGGCGCTGCTCCCGGATCCACTCGGAGATCGCGCCGATCTCCTTCTCCGTCACCCAGGCGGCCTGGAGGCGCGTCGGTTTCGACACGTTCGAGGGCGCGAACAGCAGGTCGCCGTGGCCGACGAGCTTCTCGGCGCCGTTCATGTCCAGGATCACCCGCGAGTCGGCCTGCGACGACGTCATGAGCGCGATACGGCTGGGGATGTTCGCCTTGATCAAACCGGTCACCACGTCGACGCTCGGACGCTGGGTCGCCACCACGAGGTGGATGCCGACGGCCCGCGCCATCTGTGCGATCCGGCAGATCGCATCCTCGACGTCGCGAGGAGCGACCATCATCAGGTCGGCGAGCTCGTCGATCACCACGAGGAGGTAGGGGAACTCGGTGACGCGGTCGTCCTGGCCCGGCGGGATTCGGAGCGTTCCCTCGGAAAGACCCGCGCGGTAGCCGTCGAAGTCGCGTACGCCGACCATCGCCAGCACCTCGTACCGCAGCTCCATCTCACGAACGACCCACGACAGCGCCTCGGCTGCGCGCTTGGGGTGCACGATCACCGGCACGAGCAGGTGCGGCAGGTCCGCGAAGTGGATGAGCTCGACGCGCTTGGGGTCGACGAGCACGAGCTTCACGTCGTCGGGCGACGCGCGCATCAGCACCGACGTGATGAACGAGTTGATGAGGCTCGACTTGCCCGCCCCGGTGGCGCCGGCGATCAGCAGGTGGGGCATGGACGTGAGGTTCACCAGCTGCGCGCGCCCGTGCACGTCCTTCCCCAGCGCGACCGAGAGTGGGTGCGTGTCGTCTTGCGCTGCGCGCGAGCGCAGAACGTCGCCCAGCATCACGAAGTCGCGAACCCGGTTGGGCACCTCGACACCGATCGCGGACCGGCCCGGGATCGGCGCGATGATGCGCACGTCCGGCGTGGCCAGCGCGTACGCGATGTCGTCGGCCAGGCCGAGGACCTTGTTGACCTTCGTGCCGGCCTCGATCTCGACCTCGAACAGCGTGACGGTCGGCCCGCGATGCGCCGCGGTGACGTGCGCCGGTACGCCGAACGTATGGAACGTGCGCTCGAGCGCTTCAGTGGTGTGCGCCTCGTCCCGTTCGCTCCCGGCCGAGGGTGGTGACGTCCGAAGGAGCTCGAGGGACGGCAGCTCGTATCGGCCGCCGGATGGCTTCACGCGGGCGATCTCGGGGATGTCGATCGGGACGGGCGCGGGCAGTTCCTCTTCCTCGATCGGCGGCTCCTCGAGGAGCTCAACGATCGGCACCTCGGTGTTGATCACCGGGCCGTCGCGGCGCTTGGCCGTCTCGGCTGCGGGTTCAACCTCCTCGTCCTCGTCGCGCTCGAAGCTGAACGCCTCGCGCACGCGGTTCCACGCGGCCGCTAACGGCGTTCCGGTGAAGATCACCAGGCCGAGAACGATCCCCCCGAGCCACACGATCGAGACGCCGACCTTCGACACGAGCTTGCCGAGCGGCCACGCCGCGAACGCGCCGATCACCCCGGCCGCATCCCGCAGCCTCTCGTAGCCGGCGAACGGCCTGGGGTTTCCCGACGCGAGCGACATCAGCGCGAGCACGCCGATGAACGCGAGCACGAACCCGATGAGCATCCTGACCTGGTCGTCGGACGCCCCGGCGCGGAGCAGGAGCGCCCCCCAGTACAGCGCGAGGACGGGGAAGGCGATCGCCGCCGATCCGATCGTCGCGTGGAGCAGCCATTCGAGCCCGGTCCCGACCGGCCCCGCCGCGTCGAACCACAGGCCGAGCACCGTAAGCAGCGCGAGCACGACCAGACCGATCCCGGTCGCGTCTCGGGCCCACGGTCGGAGGTGCTGACGAACCGGCGTGCGTGCGCGGGCACGGCTCGCGGCTGCGCCGCGGGGTGGGCGGGGCCGAGTAGCCTTGGACGTCAACTACACCTCCAGAATGACGGGCAGGATCACGGGCTTGCGCTGGGTGACGTCGTAGAAGTACTTCGCCAGCGCCCGGCGCACGTTCTGCTCCAGGACGCCCCGGTCCACGACCTCGGCCACGGCGGACTCCCGCAGGGAAAGCATGACGCGTTCGCGCGCCTCTTCAAGGATGTCGCCCGACGCCTCGTCGAACACGAACCCTCGGTTCACGATGTCGGGGCCGGCCACGAGCTGCCCGTGGTGGGCGTCGATGGCGATGACGACAACGACGACACCCTCCGAGGAGAGCTTGCGGCGATCTCGGAGGACGACCTGGCCGACGTCTCCGATGCCGAGGCCGTCCACGAAGGTCATCCCGGCCGGGACGCGCCCCGCGAGCTGGACCTTCTCTCCCACCTCGACCACGTCGCCGTCCTCGCAGATCAGGACGTGGTCAGCGGGTATGCCCACCTCTGTCGCGATCTTCGCGTGGTGCGCGAGCTGCCGGCGTTCGCCGTGGATGGGGACGAACCAGCGGGGGCGAACCAACGAGAGCATCAGGCGTAGCTCCTCCACCGCGGCGTGGCCGCTGGCATGCACGGGGTACGCCGGCAGGTGGAACACGTCCGCGCCCGTTCGGTACAGACCGTCGATGACCCGGTGGATCGCCGGCTCGTTCCCCGGGATCAGGCTGCTCGAGAGCACCACCGTGTCGCCCTCGCGGAGCTTGACCCACTTGTGCTCTCGCGCCGCCATCAATGAGAGCGCGGAGAGGGGCTCACCCTGCGAGCCGGTAGAGATCACGACGGCGCGCGACGGATCGAACTCGTCGAGCTGTTCGATGAAGATCACGTCCTGCTCCGGCGCATGCAGCAGCCCGAGCTCTCGCGCCGCGTCGACGCTCTGGTGCATCGAACGGCCGAGGAACGCGACGACGCGCTCGTCCGCGCGTGCGGCGTTCACCACCTGTTGGATCCGGTGGATGTGGCTGCTGAAGCAGGCCACGACGACCAGCTGCGGCGCGCGGGCGATGATGTCCTGAAGGACGGGCCCGACGCTTCGCTCGCTCGCGGTATACCCGGCCTCCTCTGAGTTCGTGGAGTCCGACAGCAGCAGGTGGACGCCGCGGCCGGCCTCCTCCGCGAGTGCGTGCAGGTCGGTCGGTCGCCCGTCCAGTGGCGTCTGATCGATCTTGAAATCGCCGGTGTGCAGGATCGAGCCAAAGGGCGTATCGATCACGACGGCCATTCCGTCTGGGATCGAGTGCGCCACCCGGAGGAATCGCATCGAGAACGGCCCCACCGACGCGGCCTCCCCCGGCGTCACCTGCCGGAGCTCGGCACGGTCGCGCACCTCGTGCTCCTCGAGCTTGCGCTCGAGCAGCGCCAGCGTGAACGGCGTCCCGTAGACCGGCAGTTGCCGTTGCGTCTCGCGCAGCAGGTACGGGAGGGAACCGATGTGATCCTCGTGCCCGTGCGTGAGCACGACGGCCTCGACGTCGCCCATCCGTTCGCGGACGTACTCGAAATCGGGAAGGACGAGATCGACGCCGGGCATCTCTGCGTGCGGGAACGACAGGCCAACGTCGACGATCAAGATGCGTCCGCCGAGCTCCACGCAAGCCATGTTCCGGCCGACCTCGCCGACACCGCCGAGGAAGACGACGCGCGCCGATGTCTCAGGTGGCGCGCCTACCGCTTCGCTGCTCGAGGCCCGCAGTCCCTGGTTCGACTCAGAGGAGCGCTGCATCCACCAATGCCTTGCGGATGCGCTCGCGCTCGTCGCTGGTCGCGGGCACGAGCGGCAACCGCGGCGGACCGCAAGGGCGCCCGACGAGTGCGAGTGCCGTCTTCACCGGGATCGGGTTGCTCGTGATGAACAGTGCGTTGAACAACGGCGTGAGCTCCTCGTGGATCTTCCGCGCGCCCGTGATGTCACCGGCGAAGATCAGGTCGCACATCTGCCGGATGCGATCGCCGACCAGGTGCGACGCGACCGACACGATCCCTACACCGCCGAGGCACAGGTACCCGAACGTTGCCCAGTCGTCGCCCGAGTACACCTCGAAGTCGGGCGGTGCCTCGCTGATCAGCTTGGAGATCGCCTGGAAGTCGCCGGTCGAGTCCTTGACGCCGACGATGTTGGGGACCTCGGCCATCTTGAGCAGCGTGTCGTGCTCGATGCGGATCCCGGTTCGTCCCGGGATGTTGTACGCGACGACGGGGACGTCGACCGCGTTCGCCACCCGCTTGAAGTGCTCCAGCAGCCCTCGCTGGGGCGGCCGGTTGTAGTACGGCGTGACGAGCAGCAACCCGTCGGCGCCGAGCCGCTCGGCCTCGCGCGAGAGCTCGAGCGTCTCGGCCGTGTCGTACGTCCCGGTTCCCGCGACGACCTTGCCCTTGCCCTCGGCGGTCTCGATCACCGCGCGGAACAGGTCGAGTTTCTCCCTGTGTGTGAGCGTGGGCGATTCACCGGTCGAGCCGGCAACGACGATCGAGTCCGAGCCGTGCTCGTACAGATGCGCCGCAAGCGCGCTCGCGGCGTCCAGATCGAGCGAGTGATCGTCGCGAAAAGGCGTGACCATGGCGGTGACGACCGCCCCGAACCTACCGGCCATGTGTGCCTCCTGAGGTCGGGTTCACCGGGGCTATCCTAGCCGCGTGCCGCGCATCTACACGAAGACGGGCGACGATGGCACGACGGGGCTCTTGTACGGCGGACGGGTCTCCAAATCGGATGTCGCTACGGACGCGTACGGGACGGTGGACGAGGCGGTCGCGGCCATCGGTCTCGCCCGCGCGCTGAGCGGCGACGAAGACCTTCGCGAGGAGCTCCTCGCGAGGCAGCGTGAGCTGTTCGTCGTCGGCGCCGATCTCGCGACGAACCCCGACGAGCGCCACCGGCTGGAACCGGACGTCTCGCTCGTTACGGACGAGATGGTGGAACGACTCGAATCGTCAATCGACGAGCATGTACGGACGCATCCGCTGCCGAACGCGTTCGTCGTGCCAGGCGCGAACCCGGTCTCCGCTTCGCTCGACGTCGCGCGCGCGATCGTTCGCCGTGCCGAGCGCCGCGTCGTCGAGTGGCGAGGCGCGGCGGGGGCGCAAGAAGCGAGCCACCAGGCGAGCGTTCGCCCCCGCGAAGAGGGTGGCGGGAGAGTGAACGACGCGGTGGTGCGCTACCTCAACCGGCTTTCGGACCTTCTGTTCGTGCTCGCGCGGATCGCCGCCGGGGAGGCCGAACCGAGGAGCCGCTGAGCCTACGCGGTTCGAACGGACGCGCCGTAGTTGTCGCTGCCGAACAACAGGATGAGAAGGCCGATGTTTCGGACCTCGACCCCCTCGAACGCGACGTCGAACGTGCCAGTCTCCCCCGCGGGGATCGGCGCCGGATCGGCGACGTCTCCGGAGATCTCGGTTCCGTCGCGCGCGTCGAGGATGTAGAAGTCGGGTCGCGGCAGCTCGCGATCGGTCCCGTTCTCGACCTCCATCGTGCCCTCGTTCCCGTCGATCGTGATCGTGACGTGGAGGCCGGCGTTGACGTACTCATACGTGCCCGCCGTCGCGGATCCCGACTCGACCGGCGTCGGTCCACCGTTCGTCACGCCGGTTCCGCCGGTCGGTTCACCGGTTGCACCGTTCGGGTTGGAGCCGCCGTCGTCGCCCGTACATGCGGACAGCAGCAACGCGATACCGACGGAGAACACGATGGAACGACGGATAGGCTTCACGGGTCGCGGCATGCTACACGACGCCATGAGGAGATCAGCGTGCAGCGGGTAGCACGATGAACCAAGCTTCGGTTGCGCGGACGCCGGATCGACGATGAGGACGCTGGAGATCCGTCGCCACGCGAAACGGGATCCGGCTGCTGACCGGCTCTCCGAAGCGGGTCGCGCACAGGCCGAGGACGTCGGCCGGTCGCTCGA
This sequence comes from Actinomycetota bacterium, assembly GCA_035640355.1. Lineage (NCBI taxonomy): Bacteria > Bacillati > Actinomycetota > Actinomycetota bacterium. Next base: position 162,148 of record DASQWI010000017.1, on the reverse strand, counting down.
GCACTCCTACGACGTCATCTTCGTTTCGCCGGCGCAGCGTGCCGCCGAGACCGCGGCGTGGATGCTTCGAGGCAAGGGCGCGCAGCTGCCGCCGCATGCGGTCATTCCGGGGCTCTCGGCGCGCGACAACGACGGTTCGCCTCTGGCGATGGGCGGAGTGCTGTCTGCCCTCGTCGACGCGGTTCCCGAGGGCGGTCGCGGGCTCGCCATCTCCCACATGCCCCTGATCGAACGAGGCGTTCTCGGCCTGCTCGCGCGTGACATCGAGCCGCTCCGCGAGTGCGAGGGCGTCGTGCTGACGAAGCGAGACGATGAGTCCGCCGTGGAACTGGAAGAAGAGCTTCGCCTGCGGTAGCTCAGAAGTGGAGCATCGCCCAAGGCGGCGGGTCCCACGTGAACATCGCGTCCGCCGTCCCGATCGCACCCGCTCGCTCCTCGCTCGCACGCCCGGCGCGATGCAGCTGCGAGAGGGTGGATCCTCCGAGGTACGCGGCGGCGAGCTCGTTCGTCGTGAGGAGCAGGTCGGCGTCGTCCTCGGTCTGTTCGCACGTCGCGCCTTCAGCACCGGACTCCAGCGCATAGCGCCCTTCGTTCCACGGGCAGAACGCGTCGCGCACGTCGAACACGACACGTCCATCGGAGGAGTAGCGACGGGCGGTCAGGGCGCGGGGGATGTCGAGCAGGCGCACCCACATTCCGTCCTTCAGGCGCATGTTGAGCCTGCGCGGCTCGCGCAGCAGGTGCAGCAGCGGCTCGTCGGCGGGACGGCTCCACGCCGTGAGCTTCGACACCAGATCGAGATCGAGGACGAAGCGCCACATCTGGGCATAAACCGAAGGCGTCAGCGCGTCGAGCTCGTAGAGCTCCACGATGTTCTTGGGCACGAGGTCCCACTCGTGCTTGATCGTGTAGACGGCTACGCCGTCGCAGTCGTGCCCCGTCTCGTGCAGAGCGAAGAAGAACTTGCGCTCCTCGCCGAAGTGCTTGTCAGCGAACTCGTAGTCGAACCAGCTCGGCGTCATCTTCATCGCCCCTGGCCGCGTCAGCCGTGAGCGGTCGTACATCGATAGATATCGCTCCTTGGCCGCTTCGCGTTCGAGCAACCGGACCGGTCCGTCGCCGTCGGAGCCGGGGATGAACGCGCTTCTCGATGGCTCGATGTCGACGGACGCATCGAATGTCGCGAGGCCGTAGCCAAAGCGACCGTAGATGCCGCCCTCCGATGCGAACAGCGCCGCGATGGCACATCCCTCGTCCCGGATGTCGTCGAGCTGACGGCGCATCAGCGCCGTGTTGACGCCTCGCCGGCGGTGCGTCGGAACGACGCCGACGCCGGTGATACCGACCGTCGGGGTCGTTCCGCCGGGCACGGTCATCTCGAACACAACGGAGGAGGCGCACCCGACGATGTCTTCTTCGTCGAACGCAGCAAGACAGCGCGCCGGCTCGATCACCTTGCGCTCGTTCTCAACGTCCTCAGAACTGACATGACCACCGAACGCGCTCTCGATGGCCCGCATCCACGTCTCGAACTCGTCCTCGGCGATCGTGCGGATCTCGACGTCCATGGCGGACGAGCTTACGAGCCGGGCAACCCGTCGAACAGGCCGGTCAGCGCGGCAGCTCGAGCGTGTGACTCGGGAAACCCGACGACGAACGCCTCGGTGGCCAGGATCTCGGGCCACACCTCGAACGGGACGTCCTGCAGCTCGGCCTGCGTCCGGTGCGCCCGGAGCGCCTCGAGCTTCCCGTCGTACACGTTCGAGCAGTCGACGATCATCCCGACCGACTCGTCGGGTACGCCGCGAGGCTGGAACGGCTGCGTCGAGTCGATCGCGGGCAAGCCGCGCACGCGCAACAACTCGTTGAATCGATCGAGCCGCGACTGCGGGAAGCAGATGTGAAGGAGTCGGTGAAAGCCGTCCGCGCCGGCAGCGCGGGCGGAATGGAACGCGGCCGTCGCCGCGGCGCCGACGGCGACGTGATCCGCGTGCCCGGTGATTCCGTCCGGGCCGAACGTCACGACGACATCGGGCGCGGCGCGCTGAAGCAGGTCCAGGTACACGGCGACGAGCGACTCTTGCGCGACGTCGGCGACGCCTCCGTCCGGATAGCGAAGGAAGTGGATCTCGGGCTCCAGCCCAAGGGCAGCCCATGACGCGCGATCCTCGGCTTCTCGGACGGTGCCGAGCGTCTCTCGCGTCGCCAGGATTGGGTCGGCGATCTGGCCGGCGTCACCGCTCGTCGTCATGACCAGCGTGACTTCGACGTCGTCTCCGGCGATCGTTGCGAGCGAACCCGAGACGCCGTAGGTGTCGTCGTCCGGGTGCGCGAGCACGCACGCGACCCGGCGGGTCATGTCACCCGACGGGTGGAAGGTCGAGCAGCGGTTCCAGCCCCACCGTGAGGCCGGGCCGCGTCATGACGGCGCGCGCCGCCATCAGGACGCCGGGGATGAACGAGCTTCGGTCGGTCGAGTCGTGACGGATCGTCAGCGTCTGCCCCTGCCCGCCGAAGATGACCTCCTGGTGGGCGACGAGGCCCGGCAGCCGAACCGAATGCACGCGGATCCCGTCGAAATCCCCTCCTCGGACGCCGTCGACACTCTCGGGCGTCGGGCCGCGCCACGGCTTGGAGCGCTCGTCGTTCAGGCGGTTCACGGTGGCGATCGCCGTCCCGGACGGCGCGTCGGCCTTGTTGTCGTGATGGAGCTCGACGACCTCCACGGCGGGGAAGAACTGAATGGCCTGGGACGCGAACCGCAGCATCAGCACGGCGCCCAGGGCGAAGTTCGACGCGACGATCACGTGCGTTTCGGACCCCTCGTCGGCTATCGCTTTCTCGATCGACTGCAGGTCCTCTTCCGTGATTCCCGTCGTCCCGACGACGAGGTGAACGCCATGGTCGATGCACCAGCGAACGTTTTCCATCACCACGTCCGGGTGCGTGAAGTCGATGGCGATCTCCGCCTCGGCCTCGAGGAGCCGTTCGAGCTCGTCGCTCACGGGGATCCCCAGCTTCGGCTGGCCGATCAGGGCTCCGACGTTCTCGCCGACCTTGGAACGATCGATCGCCGCGACGAGCGCGAGGTCGTCGGCCTCGGCTATCGCCCGGCACACCATCAGGCCCATCCGACCGCAGGCGCCGATGACGCCGACGCGGATCACCCGAGCGCGCCCCCTGCGCCGGGGGTCGGCGCACCCGTCGCTTCGATCACCGCGCTGCCCGCCCGATACTCCCGTCAACGGGCCCGAGCACCGTCGTCGTCATGGGCTGCGAGAGTACCCGCTCGGCCGCCCGCATCGCGTCATCCGGAGTCACGGCGGCGATCCTGGAGAGCAACTGGTTCACCGTCAGGATCTCGCCCTGGCTGATCTCGGACTTGCCGAGGCGGGACATCCGCCCGCCGGGATCCTCCTGGGAGAGTACGAGCGAGCCCCGCATGTGGCCTTTCGCGCGGTCGAACTCGTCGGGCGACAGGCCTTTCTCGGCGACGTCCTCGAGCTGCGCGCGCACGATCGACAGGACCTGCTTGGCGCGCGCCGGCGTGGTCCCCGCGTAGGCGCTGAAGATGCCGGCGTCCGCGTACATCGAGTGGTAGCTGTAGACGCTGTAGGCGAGACCGCGCTTCTCGCGCACCTCCTGGAACAGCCGCGAGCTCATCCCGCCCCCGATCGCGTTGTTGACCACCCCGAACGCGAACCGATCATCGTCGTTGCGCGAGAGACCCGTCGTGCCGATGCAGATGTGCGCCTGCTCGGTGTCGCGCCGTTTGACCAGCGTGCGACCCGACGATTCGGGCGCGGGGCCCGCCTTGCGCACCTTCCACGCCACCGGTCCCTCGCTCCGAACCGCTCCCGTTTCCATGCCCGAGGCGAGGAGCTCGAGCACCTGCTCGTGCTGGAGGTTGCCGACGGCGACCACCACGATGTTCCGGGGCACGTAGTGCTTGCGCCAGTACCGGCGGACCTGATCGCGGGTGGCCGCGCGGATGCTCTTCTTGGTGCCGAGGATCGGCCGGCCCAACGGATGGTTCGGCCACAGCGTCTCGGTGAACAGGTCGTGGATCAGGTCGTCCGGAGTGTCCTCGTGGACGTTGATCTCCTCCAGGATCACTTGCTTCTCGGACTGGAAATCGCCTTCACGGATCACCGAGCGCTGCAGCATGTCGGTCAGGTGCTCGACCGCCATCGGAAGGTCGCGATCGAGTACGCGGGAGTAGAAGCACGTGTACTCCTTCGCGGTGAACGCGTTCAGTTCGCCGCCGATCGCGTCGAACGCCTCGGCGATGTCGCGGGCGCTGCGCGTCTTCGTTCCCTTGAACAGGAGGTGCTCCAGGAAGTGACTCGAGCCGCTGACCGGCGGCGGCTCGTCGCGTGACCCCGCGAGAACCCAGAAGCCGAGCGCGACCGAACGCACGTCGGGCATACGTTCGGTCACGACGCGCAGGCCGGAGCCGAACTCCGTTCGACCGATCGCCACCGAAGCGAGCCTCAGTCCCGCTCTCGGCGTTCGCGCGGACGGCGGTCACGATCGCGCGGACCCCGTCGATCGCGGTCCCGCCGCGGTGGACGATCTTGCGAGACCTCCGGCTCCATGCCTTCGGGGATTGCCCACTCCTCACCGACCGGCCGGAGCGAGATCTTCCCCCGATCGTCGATGTCCTGGACCTCGACCTCGATCGTGTCCCCCACCTTCACGGCCTCCTCGACGCTCGCGAGGCGCTTCCCGCGGCCGAGCTTGGAGATGTGGATCAGGCCGTCGCGTCCGGGAACCAGGTTCACGAACGCACCGAACGTCGTCGTGTTCACGACCGTTCCGGTGAAGTGCTCACCGACCGTGATCGGCCGTGGGTTGGCGATCTCGTCGATGATCCTCGCGGCCTCGTCGGCCCCGGCGCCCTCCCGTGCGCCGATGAACACCGTGCCGTCGTCCTGGATGTCGATGTCGGCTCCGGTCATCGCGACGATCTCGTTGATCCGTTTGCCCTTGGGTCCGATCACCTCGCCGATCTTGTCGACGGGGATCTGCAGCGTGAGGATGCGCGGCGCCTTCGGGTTCACCTCGGTACGAGGCACCGGTATGGCCTGCTGCATGACGTCGAGGATCTTCAGGCGAGCGTCCTTCGCCTGCTGCAACGCGCCGGCAAGGACGTCGCCGGGAAGGCCGGTGACCTTCATGTCCAGCTGGATGGCCGTGACGAAGTCCTTGGTCCCGGCCACCTTGAAGTCCATGTCACCGAGAGCGTCCTCCGCCCCCAGGATGTCCGTCAGCGTCACGAACGTTCCCTCGTCGGCGATCATCCCCATGGCGATCCCCGCGACCGGCGCCTTGATCGGGACGCCCGCATCCATCAGCGACAGCGTCGACGCGCACACGCTCGCCATCGACGTCGATCCGTTCGATCCGAGCACGTCCGACACCAGCCGAAGCGTGTAGGGGAACTCCTCCTCCGGTGGGATGACCGGAACCAGCGCTCGCTCGGCGAGCGCGCCGTGACCGATCTCCCGGCGGCGCGGCGATCCGATCCGCCCCACCTCGCCGGTCGAGAACGGCGGGAAGTTGTAGTGGTGGATGTAGCGCTTGGTGTCCTCGGGGTCGAGCGTGTCGATCATCTGGGTCATGCGCAGCATCCCGAGCGTGGTGACGTTCAGGACCTGCGTCTCGCCCCGCTGGAACAGACTCGAGCCGTGAGCGCGCGGCACGAGACCGACCTCCGCGGACAGCGGACGGATGTCTCGAGGCCCGCGCCCGTCGAGTCGCACGCCGTGCTCGACGACGCGCGCCCGCATGACCTTCTTTTGGAGGTCCTTCCACGCCGGCGCGATCTCTGACTGTCTCGCCTGATACGCCTGTTCGCCCCACGTCTCGAGCAGGTGGCCCTTCAGCGACTCCTTGATCTCCTCGAAGGCGGTCTCCCGCTCCTGCTTGTCGGGCACGATCGCCGTCTCGAGCCGCTCCTTGGCGAACGCCTCCACGATCGTCCACGTGTCGGCGCCGTAGAGAGGGCGCGGGTCGAACGGCTGCGGCTTCACGTCCAGCTTCGCGACGAACTCGAGCTGGAAGTCGATCAGTTCACCGATCGCGCGCTTGGCCTCGTCGAGCCCTCGAGCGACGACCTCCTCGGTGGGCGCGGTGGCAGCCTCGCCGGCCCCGAGGAGTTGCATCGCGTTGTCGGGTGCCTCGCCCTCGATCATGAGGATGTCGATGTCGCCCGCGTCGTTGCGGCGCCCGGCGACGACGATGTCGAACGTCGCCCCGTCCACCTGCTGGAACGTGGGGTTCACGACCCACTCGCCGTCGATCAGCCCGAGCCGAACGGACCCGACCGGTCCCTCGAACGGGATGCCGCTGATCATCGTGGCAAGGCTCGCGGAGTTCATGCCGGCGATGTCGTACGGGTTCGCCATGTCGACCGAGAGCACGGTGATGACGACCTGCACCTCGTCGCGGTAGCCGTCCTTGAAGCTCGGTCGCATCGGCCGGTCGATGAGGCGGGCGGTGAGGATCGCGGTCTCGGAGGGCCGCCCTTCGCGACGGAAGAAGCCGCCGGGGATCTTGCCGGCGGCGTACATCCGTTCCTCGACGTCGATCGTGAGCGGGAAGAAGTCGATGCCCTCCCGCGGAGCAGCGGTCGTGCACGTCGCGAGCACCTGGGTCTCGCCGTACGTGACGACGCACGAGCCTTCGGCCTGCGGAGCGAGCCTGCCGGCCTCGAACGTCAGTGTCTGATTCCCGAACTGTCGGGACAGTGTGGTGGTGGCCATCGGCCATTCCTCCTTCGTACAGCTGGGTCGCGCGGCGCCACTCGCCGCACGAGCTTGAGGAGGCGGAGCGGCCGGTTGTCAGTGGTGAACCGCCGGGGTTGTCACCGCGCGCACGACACTCGCTTCGCTGCCGTGCTAGCCCGACACCCCATCGGAGGTTCGCGACTGAGAACCGACCGGAGGTCTGCCTCCGAGACGGATCAGTGAGGTATCGGCATCCCTCCTACGAGAGCGGCGCCGATCCCTATCGCCTGAGTCCCAGGCGGGCCACGAGATCGCGGTACCGCTCGATGTCCTCACGCCGCAGGTACTCCAGCAACCTGCGGCGGCGGCCGACGAGCTTCAGCAGGCCACGGCGCGACGAGTGGTCCCTCTCGTGCGCCTTCAGATGCTCGGTGAGCGCGGAGATCCGCGTGCTCATCACGGCAATCTGCACCTCGGCGGAGCCGGTATCGGCTTCCGAGCGGCGGTGCGACTGGATGATGTCGGCTTTTTGGGTCTTCGTAAGCGTCATGACCAGCGGAAAGGCTACCAGACGCTCTCGTTCCGACTCGCAACGTGCGGGCCGGTCACGGATCCGATCCTGTCACGAGGTCGACGATGTCACGGGTCCGCCGGACGTCTTCATCGATCGCTCCGACGAGGTCGTCGGGGGTCTCGAACCGCACCTCGGGCCGAAGGTATGCCCAGAACTCCACCGCCATCTCCCGTCCGACGAGGTCGCCGTCGAAGTCCAATAGATAGGACTCCACGTGGAGCGGTTCCGTGCCGAACGTCGGATTCGTTCCGACGTCGATCGCGGCTACGTGGCGTTCGCCGCCGAACCCGACCGCGCCCGCGTAGACGCCCTGGCCGGGGAGCAGCAGTCGAGGCCACGTCTGCAGATTGGCCGTCGGATAGCCGAGCCCGCGACCCCGACCCGCGCCGCTGACGACGGTTCCGTCCAGGACGAACCTTCGACCCAACGCGACGCGCGGCCACTCGAGGTCGCCGCGCGAGAGCGCTTCGCGGATCGACGAGGACGAGATGGGGCGCTCGCCCGCCTGTTGGATCTCGACAGCCTCCGCGCGGAACCCGAATCGCTCCCCTTCGGTCGCCAACGTCGTGAACGTGCCCAGCGCCTTGTACCCGAACGTGAAGTTCGCGCCGACGACGCATCGGACGGCCTGGAGGCCGTCCCGAATGACCTCGGACATGAAGCGCTCTGCCGGCCACCGCGAGAACTCCTTGGTGAACTCGAGGACGACCAGCACGTCGATGCCGCTCTGTTGGATCAGCGCCGCCTTTCGATCGACCGTCGTGAGGAGCCTGGGGACCCGGTCGGGCGTGAGGACCTCGCGGGGGTGCCGGTCGAACGTGACCGCGACGGCGGGCACGCCTTCCTCGCGAGCGGCACTGACGGTCGCGGAGAGCACCGCACGGTGCCCCAGGTGAACGCCGTCGAAGAACCCGATCGTCGCCACCGTCGCTTGATGCGGGACGGGGAGCGCGTCAAGGCCGAGGATCCGATCCACGCGCCGGAGGGTAGCGACTACGCGGGCGCGAGCACGACCTGGGGACGGGCCTTCGCTCCCTCATCGCGGTAGATGCCGACGAGCGCCGCGTCGGGTCCGAACACCGCGTACGGGCCTTCGATGCCCGCCGGCGCCAGGACGCTCCCATGCGAGGCCGCTCGCGCCTCGTCGACCTCCAGCTCGATCCGAGGAAGGTGCGCCACCGCATCCTCGACGGGGCGCGGCGGCCCGACGGCGTCGGGCGTCACGGCGTCGTCGACGGTGTACCGCCCGATCGCCGTTCGTCGAAGACAGGTGAGATGCGCACCGCACCCCAGGGCGCGCCCCACGTCAGCGAGCAGGACCCGCACGTACGTCCCGCCCGAGCACGTCACGCGGAACTCGACGTCCGGGACCGTGTACGCCCGAAGTTCGAACGAGTCCACCCTGATCGGCCGGGGCACCGCCTCGAGCCGCTCACCCCGCCGAGCTGCGGAGTGCAACGTTCGGCCGCCGACCTTCACCGCCGAGTACGCCGGAGGCTGCTGCAGTGACTCGCCGACGAGCGCCGCGAACCCGCGCTCGATGTCCTCCGGCGTGACGTCGACCGACGTCGTTCGCACCACCACCCCCTCCATGTCGAGCGTGTCCGTCTCGACGCCGAGCCGCGCGGTGCCCTCGTACGTCTTCGACAGGTCCCCGAAGAAACGGAGCAGCCTGGTCGCGCGACCGACGCCGATGATCAGGAGCCCCGTTGCGATCGGATCGAGCGTTCCGGCGTGACCGACCTTCCGCGTATCGAGGCGCCGTCGCACGACGTCGACGACGTCGTGGGACGTCACGCCCGATGGTTTGTCGACGAGCAGCACGCCGTCGACCGCGCTCATCCCTCGGCCGCGGGTTCCCCGCGGAGCGCCGTCTTCAACCGATGGATCGTCTCCGCCAGCCCATGCTTCGACGTGTACCCCGCGGCCAGCCGATGCCCGCCGCCGCCGAACGTCGAGGCGACCGTCGCCACGTCGTGGCCGCCCTTCGAACGAACGCTCACCTTGAACCGCCCGTCTCGCTGCTGTTTCAAAACGGCAGCGACATCTGCCTCTCGCGCCGTTCGCACGATGTCGATCAGGTCGTCGGTCTCCGCGGCGTGAACGTCCGCGGCGGCCAGATCCGCCTGTGTCAGGTAGGTCCAGATCAGGTCGCCCTCGACGGTGATCCGATCGAGCGCCGTCCCTAGCAGGCGGAGGTACGCGGCCGGGTTGTCCTCGTAGAGCGCCTGTACCAGCCGTGTGTGGTCGAACGGGTACTCCCGCAGCTCCGCGGCGAGCCGCAGCGTCTCGGGCGTGACGGCCTCGTATTGAAACCTGCCGGTATCGGTGACGATCCCCGCGTACAGGCACGTCGCCGTCTCGACCGGCACGTCGCCGCCGATCTCCCGGATGAGCCGCCAGACGATCTCGCACGTCGAGCTGGCGCGCGGATCGATCAGGGGGATGGTTCCGAGCCCTTCGTTGCTCACGTGATGGTCGATCCAGATCAGCGTCTGCGCGCGTGCGGCAGAGCGCGCCAGTATGCCGAGGCGATCCATCGACGCGACGTCGCACGTCACCATCAAGGCCGGTTCGATGGGGAACTCGGCGGGTCGAACGAGCGCATCGGCCCCCGGGAGCACCGAGAGCCACCTCGGCGGCTCGAACGGTTCGTTCGGAAACGAGCAGATCGTTCGGGCGCCCCTCGCCCGGAGGAAGTTCGACAGGCCGAGGGTCGCGCCGAGCGCATCGGCGTCCGGATTCACGTGACAGGCGATGGCGACGGACTCGGCCCGGCCGAGCGCGGTCGCGGCCTTCTCGACGAGCTCGTTCATCCCGACCCCTCGTCCGGCGGCCGAACCTGCTGGAGCAACTGCTCGATGCGGTCCGCGGTCTCGACCGACTCGTCCTCCTCGAACTCGAGGTCCGGGAGCACCTTCATGCGCACCTGATCGCCGACCACCTTCCGAAGGTGCCCGCGCGCCGAGCGCAGCGCAGCGGCGGTCGCACGCCGAGCGCGTTCGTCCCCCATCGTCGTGTAGAACACACGGGCTCGCCGAAGATCGGGCGTCACCCTCACGCCGACCACGGTGACGAAGCCGATCCGTGGGTCCTTCAGCCGGGGGATCTCTTCGGCCAAGATCTCGCGGAACTCCTCGGACACGCGGCTCGGTCGTGCTCCACCGGTCATGGGCGTCTCAGTCCTCCGGCGCATGCAGCGTGAGCTGAGCGTCGATCATCTCCACCTCGGCCCACCGCTCGACGAGCCTCTCGACCTCGTGGAGCACGCGTTTGGCGTGATAGCCGTCCCCCGATGCGACGGCCACGGCGAGAGCGGTTCGCTGCCACAAGTCGTGGTGGTCGACCTCGGCGACCGAAACATTGAACTTCTGACGGATGGCGGACGTGAGCGTCTTCACGACGTGACGCTTCTCCTTGAGCGACGTGCAACCGGGGATCCGGAGGTCGAACCGTTGCAGCGCGACGAGCACGTCGCCTCCATTTCGGGGGTGGTAACTCGCCCACCTCTCTCGCTTCCGACCCCCCGGACTCCGCCGGGTCACAGCTCGCGGGCGACCTCGCGGACCTCGTACGCCTCGATGATGTCGCCTTCCTTGACGTCGTTGAAGTTCTCGATCCCGATGCCGCACTCGAAGCCCTCGGACACCTCGCGCACGTCATCCTTGAAGCGCTTGAGCGACCCAACACGCCCGTCGTAGACGACGACGCCGTCGCGGACGACGCGCGCGCGTCCGTTCCGAACGATCGTGCCGCGGATGACGTAACTACCGGCGATCACGCCGACGCGGGGAACCCGGAACAGGGTGCGCACCTCTGCGGCCCCGAGCTCGGTCTCCCTCTGCTCGGGCGAGAGCATCCCCGAAAGCGCCGACCGGATGTCGTTGATCGCGTCGTAGATCACGCGGTACAGACGAACGTCGACGCCCTCTTTCTCCGCGAGCTCGCGCGCCTGCGCGTCGGGCCGCACGTTGAACCCGACGACGATCGCGTTCGACGCCATCGCGAGCGAGATGTCGCTCTGCGCGATCGCCCCCGGTGCGCTGTGGATCACGTTCACCCGCACCTCGTCCTGGGGAAGCTTGGCGAACGCGTCCTCGAGCGCGCCCAGCGAACCCTGCACGTCGGTCTTGAGGATGATGTTGAGGACGGGCGCCTCGTCGCGACGCGCCTGCGCCATGAGCTCGGTGAGCGTTGGTGGACGCGCCGAGATCTGCTCGGCCGCGCGGACCTTGGCCTCGCGCTCCTGCGTGAGATGTCGCGCCTCGCGCTCGTCCTCGACCTCACGGACGTCGTCGCCCGCATTCGGCGTTGCCGACCACCCCAGGATCTGCACCGGCTTGCTCGGTCCGGCCTGCTTCACCTGCTGGCCGTTCTCGTCGAGCATCGCGCGGATCTTGGCCCAACTCGTTCCGGAGACCACGGTGTCGCCGATCTCCAGCGAGCCCCTCTGCACGAGGACCGACGCGACTGGTCCGCGGCCCTTGTCGAGGTGCGCCTCGAGGACGGCTCCGCGTGCGCGGCCCTCGGGATTCCCCTTCAACTCCTCGACGTCGGCGACGAGCAGGATGGTCTCGAGCAGCGTCTCGAGATTCGTCCTGGCCTTCGCCGACACGTCGACGAACTCGTACGTGCCGCCCCACTCCGCAGGAACGATCCCCTGCTCGACGAGCTGCTGACGAACGCGCGCCGGATCCGACTCCGGCTTGTCGATCTTGTTCACGGCGACGACGATCGGCACGCCGGCGGCCTTCGCGTGGTCGAGCGCTTCGATCGTCTGCGGCTTCACCCCGTCGTCGGCGGCGACGACGAGAACCGCGATGTCGGTTACCTGTGCGCCGCGCGCCCGCATCGCCGTGAACGCTTCGTGGCCCGGGGTGTCGATGAACGTCACCTCGCGACCGTCGACGTGGACCTGGTACGCGCCGATGTGCTGGGTGATGCCGCCGAACTCCTGCGAGACGACGTCGGACTTGCGGATCGCGTCCAGGAGAAGCGTCTTCCCGTGGTCGACGTGGCCCATGATGGTTACGACGGGGGCGCGTGGAACCAGCGCGCTGTCGTCGACCTGCTCCTCCTCTTCCTCTTCTTCCTCGATGCCGACGATCTCGGCCTCGTAACCGAGCTCTCGCGCGACGATCCCGATCGCGTCGTCGGAGAGCGACTGCGTCGCCGTCGCCATGTCGCCGAGCGAGATGAGGATCTTCACGATGTCGGCCGGGGAACGATCCGTTCGCTCGGCGATGTCCTGTGCCGTCGCACCCTTCACCACCCGAAGGAGGGGAAGCCCCGAGGGTTCGGGCTCCGGAGCGGGCGGCGGTACGGCCGCAGCCGCCGGCTCTGCAACGGGGGCCGGAGCGGGCGCCGCGGCGGCGGGCTCTGGTGCCGACGGCTCCTCGACGGCCTTCCGACGAGGGCGAGCTTTGGGCAGCGGCTCTTCGACCGCTTCCTTCATCTTGGCCTCGGGCACGGCCTTCCCACCGGACGCGCGCAGACGCGGCACGGCCTGGTCCGGGACGGACGAGGACGCGGTGAGCCCATCGACGCCCATCTCCCTCAGCGACGCGAGCAGCTCTTTGCTCGTGACGCCAAGCTCCTTCGCCAGTTCGTGCACCCTCATGCCTGCAGCTCCCGCTCCATCTCGTGCCTAAGCCTAGCGGCTGCGTCCGTGCTCGCTTGCGCTCGCAACGCGCGCCACAGCGCACCACCCCGGGCGAACGCGGCGGCGACGCACGCCGGGTCCCGATGCACGTAGGCCCCGCGCCCCGGCGTCCTACCGCTCGGGTCGACGAGGATCTCGCCCGACGGCGTCGCAGCAATCCTCAGCAACGATCGCTTCGACGAACGCTCGCGACAGCCGACGCACGTGCGCTCGGGCTCGCGCGCCGCCTTCACGGTCACGCTTCTGCGGCTTTGGACTCCTCGGCGGCGGGCTGCTCCGCGACCGGCCCATCGGCGGTCGGCGCCTCCGTCTGCCTGTGCGAACCTCCGTCGAGGCTCGCCGGCGCGGCCCTCCGCGATCCCCGCTGCTCGTCCGCGAACTGCGTCTCGCTCTTGATGTCGATCCGCCATCCCGTGAGACGCGCCGCGAGGCGCGCGTTCTGCCCCTCCTTCCCGATCGCCAGCGACAGCTGGTAGTCGGGGACGATCACGAGCGCCGTTTGCGTCTGGTCGTCGACGCGCGCCTCCTTGACCTTGGCCGGCTGGAGGGCGTTCGCCACCAACGTGGCCGGGTCGGCCGCCCACGGCACGACGTCGATCTTCTCGCCGCGGAGCTCCGTGACGACGTTCCGAACGCGCGAACCCTTCGGCCCGACGCTCGCGCCGACCGGATCGACCGCCGGCTCACGGGAGGCCACCGCGATCTTGGAGCGGTGACCCGGCTCGCGGGCTACCGCCCTGATCTCGACGATCCCCTCCTCGATCTCGGGTACCTCGAGCTCGAACAGCTTCTTCAGCAGTCCCGGATGCGTGCGCGAGACGACGATCTGCGGACCCTTGGTGCCCCGGCGGACCTCGGTGATGTACGCCTTGAGACGCTCGCCGTTTCTGTACGGCTCCGACGGTACCTGTTCGGCCTGCGGCAGCAGAGCCTCCACCTTGCCCAGGTCGAGCAGCGTGTACCGGCGCTCGGACTGCTGCACGATGCCGGTGACGATGTCGCCCTCGCGGCCGGCGAACTCCTCGTAGGTCATCTCGCGCTCGGCATCGCGGAGCTTCTGGAAGATCACCTGCTTCGCCGTCTGCGCGCCAATGCGGCCCTTGAACTCGTCGGTGACCTCGACCTCTTCCTCGGACAGCACCTTGGAGTCGGTCGTGATCTCGCCGGTCTCCTCGTCCTCGTGCTCGGTGACCTCGAGCTGCTGGAGCCAGACTCGGAGGTCGCCCGACTCGGGGTCGATGCTCGCGCGCACCCCGAACGACTCCTCCTCCAGCTCGGGGTGCTGCTGCTTCCACCACGACTTGTATGCCGACGCCATGGCCTCCTCGAGACCGGCAAGGATCGTCTCGAACGCGATGCCCTTCTCGCGCTCGAGCTCCTTCAGCGCCGCGATCATGTCCTGATTCATCGTCGGTTCCTCTTCTCTGCGCCCCACTCGAACTTCGTCTTCGCGGACGCGACGTCCGTGTACGGGACGCGCAGCTCTCCGCCGTCGGATGCGATCACGATCGCCTCCGCGTCGGCCGAGACCAACGCGCCCTCATGCACCCGCTGCCCATCGACGGGCACCGCCGTCTTCACCTTCAGCGTCCGCCCGATGCTCCGCTCGAAGTGGCGCGGCTCGCGCAGCGCCCGCTCCACGCCGGGCGAACTGACCTCCAGTTGGTACGGCCGATCCGAGAAGTCCTCGAGGTCGAGGCGTCGGGACAGTCGTTCCGACACCTCGGCGACGGCGTCGAGATCGACGCCGCCCTCGCGGTCGACAGTGACCCGCAGGACCGGCCGGCCCTCCTGGCCACGAAGTTCCACGTCCCAGAGCTCGAGCCCGGCCGCTTCGACCACCGGCCGGACCATCTCCTCGACGGCTCCTCGATCTGTCGCACCCACCGAGCGCACCCCCCGCGCCGCGGGGACGACGTTCGCGCGCTCCCGCTCGCCCACCTTTTTGAGCGCACCCTCCAAAAAGAAAGTGGGCGCGAGCCCACTTCGGGTGACAGCCGCTCCGTTTACTGAAAACGAGTATAGCCGACAGCGTTTCGTGAGGCGGCACCACGCGTTCGTCGCGCGGTCGGCTGTGACTTACAGCGCCCGGCGCTGCCCACCGGGGCGGTTCCAGTGGTCGCGGGCATTCATCCGGCGAACGATCCTCGCGTCGTCCCAGCCTCGGTGCATCCGCACGCCGAGCTCTCGGCACGCCGCCTCGGCGGCGTCTTCGGTGGGGAATTCGTCACGGACCCATCGTCCGTTCACGTCGATCAGCACGAGATCCCAGGTCTCCCGTCCGACGTGCTGGATAACGCCTTCGACCTCCTCGCCCATCTTGACGAAGTCGCGGAGGTGGTTCGGCGCGCGCTCGGATGGCACGAAGGGAGCCTAGGGTGCGCTCGACAGCAGGGTCACCGCCGCTTCGGCAGCATCGGTCAGCGAGGCCTGCGACCGGTCACCGCTCGCCCGCAGCTTGAGGTCTGCCGTACCCGCCGCGACGCCGCGCGACCCGACGACGATGTGCACGGGGTAACCGACGAGGTCGGCGTCGGCGAACTTCACTCCGGCGCGTTCGGCCCGGTCGTCCACCACGACGTCGACGCCGCGCGACGACAGCTCGTCGTAGATCCGCTCCGTCTCGGCCGCGACGCGGTCGTCGTCGGCGTTCGCGCTGATGACCACGACCTCGAACGGCGCGAGGGCCTTGGGCAGGCGCAGGCCCCCGTCGTCATGGAACTGCTCGGCGGCCGCGGCGAGGATGCGCGAGATGCCGATCCCATGCGATCCCATCTGATAGAGACGGTTCGTACCGTCCTCGTCGACGAAGGTCGCTCCGAGCGGGCCCGAGTATCGAGTACCGAGCTGGTAGATGTGACCGACGACGATCGACCGTCCGATGTGGAGCTCGCCCCCGTCGACGGGACAGCGGTCGCCGTCGCGGAGCGCGACGAGATCCTCGTACCGGTCGATCCGGAAGTCGCGCGGCGTGTTCGCCCCTGTGACGTGGTGATCCGCCTCGTTCGCCCCGGTCACCCAGTCGGCGCCGCCGCGAACGGAGTGGTCGGCCAGGACCGTTGCCTCGCCGTCGAGTCCCTGCGGGCCGACATAGCCACGGACGAACCCGCGCACGCGGAAGTCGTTCTCCTCGAACGGCCGGACCGGCGCCGGGAACAGCACACGCTCGAGCTTCGCCTCCTCGACCTCGCGATCGCCGGGCACCAGCACCGCGACGGTTCGTCCACCGGCGTCGTACAGCATGGTCTTCAGCATCCGCTCGGCGGGAAGACCGAGGAGCGCCGACACCGCGTTGATCGTCGCCGCGTCCGGCGTGTGCACTCGTTCCAGCGGGTGCGGGTCGACCACGTCCACGGGTTCCGGCGGCATCGGCGTGGCCGCCTTGCGGTCGGCCAGGTAGTCACCGTTCGCGCATTCGACGAAGAGATCCTCGCCGACGTCGGCACGGGCCATGAACTCATGGTTCACGCCACCGCCGATCTGTCCCGGCTCGGCCTCGACGACGACGTACGACAGCGAACATCGGTCGAGGATGCGGTGATATGCCCGCAGCATCGCGTCGTAGGAGCGCCGCATGCCTTCCTCGTCGCGGTCGAACGTGTACGCATCCTTCATGAGGAACTCGCGGCCGCGGAGGAGGCCGAACCGAGGTCGGAACTCGTCGCGGTACTTCCATTCCACCTGGTACAGGTTGATCGGAAGATCTCGGTACGACGGCAGTTCGGCGGCGACGATCTCCGTGACGACCTCTTCCTGTGTGGGCCCGAGGAGCATGTCGCGCTCGTGCCGGTCGGTCAGCCGGAACAGCGTCTCGCCGTAGAGCTCGTAGCGCCCCGTCGCCTTCCACGGGTCCGCGGGGAGCAGGATCGGCATACGGAGCTCGATGGCACCCGAGGCTTCCATCTCCTCTCGGACGATGCGCTCGATCTTGCGCATCGAGCGGAGTCCGAGTGGCAGCGTCGTATAGACGCCGGCGGCGACGGGGCGGACGAACCCGGCGCGGAGCAAGAGGCGATGCGAGGGCACCTCTGCCTCGGCGGGGTCCTCGCGCAGGGTAGGCGCGAAGAATGCCGAAAGCCTCATGGGGCGGAAAGGATAGCGTCCGGCCCGCAGCCCGCTCACGTTCGGGCGGGGTCAGGCCCCTGAAACGGTGTGGACGCTCTGCTGGAACACGTTGTTCGCCGTCGCGTACTGGTTGATGGCGAACACCACCGCGCCCTGCGTCGGGTCCCGTCCGATCGCGTTGAAGTCGCCCCATCGCTCCGGCCCCAGGCGTGCGTTGTACAGGTCGTCGCCCGCCACGAGCACCTGCTCCGATGGTTCCGTCGAGCCGGGGGGGATGGACGCGATCCACGCCGAGAGGAACTCGTCGAACGTGAAGCTCGCGCGGTTGTAGGTCACGAACAGGTTGCCGAGCACGTCGGTCGCGACGACGGGCCAGCCGATCTCAACGTCCGGTCCTCCGATCACGCCTCTGCGCACGATCGCCGCGCTCTCGAGCTCGACGCCGGGGGCGATCTCGTACCAGCGTGCGGCCGCCTCGATGTATCCATCGAATCCGATGTCCGGCTTGAAGTTCTTCCGCACCGCGTGCGCTGCGTACAGCAGGTTCCGGTCGGCGTCGTAGAACGCGTTCACCAGGCGGAAGTCGCCGGCGTCCCACCAGTAGTCGGGATCGAACGGGTTCGGCGCGCCCGCCTGGAGCGCGGCGAACGGCGGCCGCGTGGGACCCGTGGGGATCCTGTCCTTCGTCACGATCACGCCGGTCGGCGTGGGCCGAACGCGCCAGATCGTGTGGAACGAACGACGGCCGCGCGGCTCGAACGACAACAGGTACTGATCGGTCCCCAGGGCGCCGACGGTCTGCGCCGGCTGCAGCGTGAACGCCAGAGAGCCGTCGGGGTTGCGCGTCCGACGCCCGGTGATCACGTCTACTGCGACGTTCCCGTCGGTGCAGTCGTACAGCTCCGCCTTGTTGAACGAGAGGACCTGCGCGTAGCGGAATCGGACCTTGCGGCCGAACCCGAACTGGTTGGTGGTTACCGTAACGCGGTCTACCGTGTACCCGAGACCTGGGTAGTCCGCCCACTGCTCACCGTCTCCCCGCAGCTGATCACCCTTGAGGACCGTGGTGCACCACGTCGTTGTGTCTGCCGCGGTGGCATCGGGGATCGTCGTCACGATGATCCGTGACAGTTGCGGAGACACGCCGAACTCGAGGAACACCAAGACGAAGGTGTCGTTGTACTGGTCGTAGATCACCTTCGGGTCGAACAGGATGCCGTCGCCGAGCGTGGGATCGATGCTCTCGAGCGACTCCGGACCGAGCACCGGTACGCCCGTCCGGTCGAACAGCGCCCAGGACACGTTGATCGCGGTGAAGAACCAGGTGTCGCCGAGCGCGCCGGTGGGGTCCGCGGGTGTCCTGCCGTCGATGTCGCCGATCCCGTCGAACCCCGTGGCGATGGCCGGCGCTGCGGGGTGCTGCGCCGGCTCGACGCTTGGCCTGGCGAAGCTCGCGAGCTTCGCGTCGAGTCGAGGCGCTCGCGGATCGCTCAGTGACGATCGATGGAGCGGCGAGGGTTCCACGTGATCGACGGGCCGACCGATGACGCGGGCGGCGACCCGGCGGTCCCGACGGTGGTGGTCACCTCCGGAGGCGGGCGCGGCGACCACTGCGCCGATAACCACGAACAGGGCGAGGAGCAAGGGAGCCCTCGTCCTCATGTGCGTCCCGATGTCCCTGTGGCGCTCGTGCTCGGCTCCCCCGGCAGGCAGGTGACCCTAGCCGACGACTCGATTTCGCGTCCAGGCACCGGCGCAACGACGCAACGCCGTTGACGGGTTCGTCCCGGCGGTGCGACCATCGGCACCACATGAGCGTTCGAGCGATGGTCTGGTCCTGGCCCAAGGGGGTCTAGCGTCCGGCATCCTCGCTCGACGAATCCGCATCACACGAGAGCCCCGGGCGAAGTCCCGGGGTTCACCGTTTCCGGTGCCGCCCGACAGGAGGTGAGCGAGCGCTGAAGGTGCTCCCCAACCGAGAAGCGTTCGACGCCCTCGCATCTGCGGGCGCGCTCGCGCCGGTGTGGACAGAGCTGCTCGCCGACGTCTCGACGCCGGTCGGAGTCTTCCCTGCACTCGCGGGTGACGGGCCCGGTGTCCTGCTCGAGAGTGTGGAGCGTTCCGAGCGGTGGGGCCGGTACTCGTTCGTCGCTGGGGATCCTGCCGCCGTCGTCGTCCTGGATGAAGGCGGCCTCCACGTTCACGACGTCGTCCGCGATCTCGGCTTCGACGTTCGTTCGAGCGGCAACGCTCGCCGCGATCTCGTTTCTCTGGCGACACGCCTTCGAGCTCCGCGCGTCGATGGGCTCCCGTCGCTCACTGGTGGACTCGTCGGCTTCCTTTCCTACGAGGCCGCGCAGCTCGTCGACGGACATCCCGTCCCCCCCGGCGAGACCCCGGCGCCTCCCATCGGCTTGCTTGTCGTGGACCGGGCGATCGTGTTCGACCACTGGCGGCAGCGGCTGCTGCTCGTCGCGCACGTTCCGGCCGGCGGCTACGACGGCGCCGTCGACGCGCTGGAGGAGCTCTCCAACCGCGTCTCATCGCCTGCAGCTCCTTCCCCCGAGCCGCTCGGCGACGGACTCATCGACTCGGGCGGGGACGCGAACATGACGGACGACCACTTCCGCGACATCGTCCGGACGATGAAGGAGCACGTCTACGCGGGCGACGTCTATCAGGTCGTTCCGTCGCGTCGCGTCAGCTTCACCTCGTCGCGCGGCGGCCTTCCCGTGTACCGGCGTCTCCGCGTAACGAATCCGGCGCCGTACATGTTCTTCGTGCGGATGCTCGGACTGGAGCTCGCGGGTTCGTCGCCGGAGCCGCTCGTGCGCGTCGAGGGACGAACTGTCGTGAGCAGACCGATCGCGGGCACGCGGCCGCGGGGGGAAACCGAGCTCCGCGACCGTCTGTACGAGCACGAGCTTCTCGCGGACCCGAAGGAGCGCGCGGAACACGCGATGCTCGTCGACTTGGCTCGAAATGACCTCGGTCGCGTCTGCGTGCCGGGGACCGTCCGACCGACTGAGCTCATGGTCGTTGAGCGCTTCTCGAAGGTGATGCACATCGTGAGCACCGTGGAAGGCGAGCTCGCAAACGACTGTCATCCGCTCGACGCCCTGTCGGTAACGTTCCCCGCAGGTACCGTGACCGGTGCCCCCAAGCGGCGGGCGATGGAACTGATCGCCGAACATGAGCCGACCCCGCGCGGACCGTACGCGGGCGCCGTGGGGTACTGCACCTTCGCAGGCGACCTCGACTTCTGCATCACGATCCGAACCGCGGTCGTAGCGAACGGCCGGGCGCACGTCCAAACCGGTGCGGGGATCGTTGCGGACTCGGATCCCGATGTGGAGCTCGAGGAGACGAATGCGAAGGCGGCCGCATTGCTGCCGGCGGTCGTCGACGCGGAGAGCATGCGGGGCGTGCGGGGGGCTCAAGAAGCGAGCGAGCGAGAGCGAGCGAGCGTAGCCCCCCGTGACGAGGAGCGGGGAACGTGATCCTCGTCGTCGACCACTACGACAGCTTCACGTTCAACCTGGTGCAGCTGATCGAGAGCCTCGGCGAACGGACCGAGGTCGTCAAGAGCGACGCCGAGCCCGCCGCGCGTCTGCTCGAGCGCAAACCGTCGGCGGTGGTCCTGTCGCCCGGGCCCGGACGGCCTGAGGACGCCGGGTGCTTCCCCCAACTGCTGGAGATCCTTCCCCAGGAGACTCCCGTTCTCGGCGTGTGCCTCGGCCACCAGGCTCTGGGCGTTTCGGCGGGTGGCATCGTCGAGCGCGCGACGCCGGTCCACGGGAAGGCGTCACTCGTGCACCACGACGGGAAGGGCCTGTTCGACGGAGTACCGAACCCCTTCGAGGCGGCGAGATACCACTCGCTCGTGGTGAGACGGGTCGGCCTGCCCGACGGTCTCGAGCTCACGGCGTGGAGCGACGACGGCTTGGTGATGGCGACGCGCGATCGGACGCGTCCGCGTTTCGGCGTGCAGTTCCACCCCGAGTCGATCCTCACGCCCGACGGGCCGAAGATCATCAGGAACTTCCTCGCTCTGGCGCGCTAGCCGCCTCTGCCGCTCAGCAGGAGATCGTTCCGTCACCCGACTGCTGGTCGCACGTGTCCGCGCCGGGGCCGCCGAACAACTCGTCCTCACCGCGGCCCCCCAGCAACGCGTCCGCCCCATCGCCGCCGAACAGCGTGTCGGCCCGGGCCAGGCCCGAGATCACGTCGTTGCCGTTGCGTCCGTCCAGCACGTCGCGGGCGCCGCTCCCTTCCAGCTCGTCGGAGCCAGAACCGCCCACGATGCCCTCGACCCGAAGGAGCCGGTCGGCCCCCTCCCCGTGTGCCACCCCGCCGGCGAGGCTCGCGCGGATCGGCTTGGTCGCGAAGTCGAACCGGGCGAGATCGAACCCCCCACCACCGTCCAGGAAGTCCCTGCCACCCAGGCCGACGAGGTCGTTCTGGCCGCCGTTCCCGACGAGCTCGTCGGCGAACGGACTTCCGATCGCGCCCTCGACCTGTTGTAGCGTAACGACGTCCGATCCGGTCGTCGCGCTACCCACAGCGAGATCGACCGCCACTCCGGACGAGGCGTTCTCGAAGGAGACGAGGTCGATTCCGCCACCGCCGATCACCGTGTCCGTCCCGCCGCTCGGAAGCAGCACGTCGTCGCCACCCTTGCCGCAGATCACGTCGTCGCCGGGCGTTCCCTCCAAGAGATTGCCGCGGTTGCTCCCCTCGATCGTGCACGAACCGACCGGCGGTGGTGGTGGCGCCGAGCCTAGCGCCGCGATCGCCGCCGGGATGTCGAGTCGATGGAAACCGCGGTTCACGAGCCGATCGTTCAGCACGGGACCGGAGACTCGAAAGGCATTGTCGACGGTGGTCGGGTCGGCCGTCGGCGAGGCGTCGGCGATCGCTGCCACGGCCCCGGCCACGTGGGGCGCGGCTTGGGACGTGCCGCCATACGTCACGTCGGCCGCGGTAATGAGCACGCCGGGCGCCAGCACGGTGAGGAAGTTGGCGACCTGCGAGAAGCACGCGATCTTGTCGGCCGACGTGGTCCTGTCGGTGCACGCGCCGTTGCCCGAGCCGGCCGTCACCGAACCGAGGTCGGAGTCGTAGACCGCGCCGACGCTGACCGCTCCCGGCGTACATGCCGGCCGAGCGATCCCCGCGCGTTCGGAGCCGGTGCTGAATCGGGAGTTCCCGGCGGCGACGACGGGAACGATGCCCGCTGCGCGTGCGTTCGCGAACGCGGCGACGTAGGGGTTGCTCGGCCCTCCGCACTGCGATGTGTGGAACGACAGGTCACCGAAGCTGAGGTTCATCGCCCGAACGTTGTAGATCGATTGATTGGCGATCGTGAAGTCGATCGCTTCGAGGACGTCGGAGGCGAACGCGACGTTCCGATCGAACACGTCGAGCGCGAGGATCTTCGTATCGGGCGCGACCCCCACGACGGTGCCGGCGACGTTCGTCCCATGCAAGACGGGGTCGTCGAACCGACCGTCGGGGCGCGCCATCTCCTCCGAAACAACCACCGCGCACGTTTCGGCACCGGGGCCAGCCGCGCAGTCGCCGAAGTCGGCGCGTGTGTGATCGACGCCGCTGTCCAGGACGGCAACCGCGGTGCCGGCGCCGGTGTGGCCGGCCGCCACGGCGGCCGGCTGGTTGATGAGCGGGAGGCTCTCATCGAGGAACGCCCGATACGCGCCGTTCGCCGCGATCCCCACCACCGAGGGATCGGCGGCAGCGCGTTCGAGGACGGCCCGCGAGGAAACGCGGACATGCAGGATCGGGAGCGTTTGGTAGTCGTGCACGACGTCGAGCCGGGGGATCCGGGCCCGAACGGCACGCTTCAGCTGCGCGTACGCCGGCACGACGGAGCGAAGGAGCGCACGCGAATTACCGTCGGGGATCGAAGCGCGCGCGCGAGCCAGCGTCGCGTCCCCGCTCAGGACGAGGAGGGCCTCGGCACGGCCGTTCCGCGCAACCGCTAGGGGAACACGCCGATCGACGCTCGCGCCACCGGTCGACGCGGTGTCTGCCCTGAAGACCGTCGTGAGTCTCGTGGCGAATAAGGCGCGCCCGGCGGCTCCGGCGCGAGATGCGACCGCAGACGTGGATGCGCCAGAACCAACTACAAACAACAGCGAGGTCCCCGCGACGACGACGCGGCGGGCCAACGGAGCGGGCAACCGGTCTTTCTCCCCTGTCAGAAGTCAACGCATGATGTCGCGACAGACGGCGAACGACAACGACCGAACGCGTTCGCGCGCCGCGAACGACCGAGACTGTTCAGGCCTTCGAGGGGGACACCGCCGGCTCCGGAATGACTGGTCCGGCTGTCGCTCCGTCGTCGCCGACGCCGTCGTCGGATGCGCGCTCGGCCGCGATCTTCCGAGCCTCTTCGATGAGCCGATCGACGAAGCGATCCTCGGGGATCTTGTCGACGACCTCGCCGCGGACGACGAGAAATCCTTGGCCCTTCCCCGCGGCGATCCCCAGGTCGGCCTCGCGCGCCTCGCCCGGTCCGTTCACGACGCAGCCCATCACCGCGACACGGATCGGAACCTTCATCCCCTCGCGCTCGAGCGCCTCGTTCACCTGCTTGGTGAGCCCCAGGACGTCGACCTCCGCACGCCCGCAGCTCGGGCAGGCGACCAGATCAAGGCCGCGACGCCGAAGTCCGAGCGACTGCAGGATCTGGATACCCACCTTGACCTCCTCGACGGGGTCGTCGGTGAGGCTCACCCGGATCGTGTCGCCGATCCCTTCGGCCAGCAGGGCCCCGATGCCGACGGCGCTCTTCACCGCCCCGGTGGGCATGGGCCCCGCCTCGGTGACGCCGAGGTGCAATGGGTAGTCGCACGACTCGGCAAGCAGGCGATACGCCTCGATCATCACGCGGGGGTTCGAGTGCTTGACCGAGATCTTGATGTCGAAGAAGTCCTCGTCCTCCAGGATCCTCGCCTCGGCGAGCGCACTCTCGACGAGGGCGTCGGCCGTCGGCGAGCCGTGGCGTTCGAGGATCTCCTTCTCGAGCGAGCCGGCGTTGACGCCGATCCGGATGGGAACGCCCCGCGACTTCGCCTCGCGCGCGATCAGCCGGACCTTGTCCTGATACTTGATGTTGCCGGGGTTGATCCGCAGGCCCTGGATGCCCGCCTCGAGCGCCGCCATCGCGTACTTCCACTGGAAGTGGATGTCGGCGACGACCGGCACGGTCGACTTCGCCGCGATCGCACGAAGCGCGTTCGCGTCCTCCCAGTGTGGGACGGCCACTCGCACGATGTCGACGCCGGCGGCGACGAGCGACGCGATCTGCTGCAGCGTCGCGTCGACATCGGCGGTCTTGGTCGTCGTCATCGACTGGACGCGAACGGGCGCGTCTCCGCCGATCGTCACCGCGCCGATGGAGATCTGCCGGCTCTTCCGTCGTTCCGCCTGCATGAGATCAGTCTCCCAGACGGCTATACGCCGAACGCGTGGAACACCACGCGGCGTTCCTTCGGCTCGTCCATCTCGAACAGGATCAGCCGCTGCCACCGCCCGAGCATCGGCTCGCCCGACGAGACGGGGATCGCGTGCGACGTCGCCGATAGGAGCATCGAGGTGACGTGCGAGTGCCCGTTCTGCCGCTCGTGCGATTCGGCCAAGTTTTGCGTGCGCCGGTCGAGGTCGTCGTGCGCGTAGTAGGCATCCTGGGGGATCAGACGGAGAACCCGCTCGCGGAAGTCCCGAAGCGCGCCGTCCTCCCATTCGTTGATCAGAAGCGCGCACGTCGTGTGCGGACAGAACGCGACGACCGCGCCTTCGGTCACGCCAGAGTCCTTGATCGCCCGTTCGAGCTCGTCGGTGAGATCGAGGTACGTGTGCCGGCCCGGCGCGGTGACCTCGACGGCGGTGGTGGCGGATTTCAACGGCTCCTCCTTGTCTCCGGCACGTTCGCCTCGGTCGCGACCGGCAACTCGAACGTGAACGTGCTTCCCTTCCCGGGCTCGCTCTCGGCCCAGATGCGGCCGCCGTGCGCCTCGACCACTGAACGCGCGATGGCCAGGCCGATCCCCGTACCTCCCTCGTCGCGAGAGCGCGCGCTGTCCACCCGATAGAAGCGCTCGAACAACCGCGGCAGATGCTCCGGCGCGATCCCCGGACCCGTGTCCGCGACGGCGACGTCGACCGCACCGTTCCGCCCGGACGCCGTGATCGTCACGCGACCGCCCGACGGCGTGAACCGCACGGCGTTGTCGAGCAGGTTGAACAGGACTTGGTGGACGCGTTCGGCGTCCGCGTATACGAGCGGCAGGTCGTCGGGAACCCGCTCGTCGAGCTCGACCGCGCGACGCGCCCGGACGACCTCGAACTCCGAAAGGACGCGGTCGACGAGGGGGCGGAGCGAGAGCCGCTCACGCATCATCGGCACGTCGCCCGCTTCCAGACGCGACAGCTCGAGAAGCTGCTCCACCAAGCGCGTCAGACGTTCCGTTTGCGCGAGCATCATCTGGAGCGTGTGGGCATCGGGCCGCTCGACGCCGTCGAGCAGGTTCTCCAGGTGCGCTCGGAGCGCCGAGATCGGCGTTTTGAGCTCGTGCGACACGTTGGCCACGAGGTCCCGCCGGAGGCGTTCGAGGCTCTCGAGCTCGCCGCTCATCGTGTTGAACGCGACGGCGAGCTGTCCGACCTCGTCGCGCGATGCCGTTTGAACGCGCTGACGGTAGTCGCCGGTCTGCATCCGCTGCGCGGCCTTGGCCATGTCGCGAAGGGGCTGCGTCATCCCGCGGGCGAGCCATCTCGCCACGGCCAGCGCGATCGCCGCCGCGGCGATGCCGGCGACGACGAGCTGCCACCAGAATTCGAACGGGAACCTCGTCGAGGCCACCCAGAAGCCGGGCTCCTCGCGCGCGGCATAGAACATCCCGCCGGCACCCTGCTGGCGCCACGGCACGGCGGCGAACATGACCCCGTCCTGCACGCCGACGTGGACGCCGCCGTCGAACGTTGGAAGCTCTCCGAGCGGCCCTCCGATCCACCTGAGGACGCCTCCCTCCGTCCAGGCGTAGGACGTGGTGCCGTCGTCGGCGAAGGCGTCGCTGCGACTCTGTGTCTGCGCAAGACGAAGCAGCTCGACGAGGTCCGCGTCGCGGAACGAGTTCCGCAGCGCGAACCCGAGCAGGAAGTACACGAGCGCGACGGTGAGCCCGACGGCGAACACGATCACCGAACCCAGCTTGGCGCGGATCGTGGGGAGCTTTTCGAACGGTCGCATTCTCACCGGCGGCCTCCGCTCAAGCCGCGTCGTCGCGGAACGCGTAGCCGACGCCGTGCACGGTTCGAACGAACCGTGTCGTTCCGTCCTCACCCAGCTTGCGCCGCAACCTCGCGACGTGCGAGTCGACGACGCGCCCTCCCGCGTAGTCGCGGTAGCCCCACACGCGATCCATCAGCTGCTCCCGCGTGAACACCACGCCGGGGTCGCGTGCGAGTGTGAGAAGGATCTCGAACTCGAGCGGCGTGAGCTGTACCTCGATGCCGTCCACATATACCCGGCGCCGCGCGGCGTCGATCGAGAGCGCCCCGAGGCCAAGCGTCTCACCCGACGTCGCCTGCGCCACGCGCTCCGATCGTCGAAGGATGGCGCGCACACGGACGGCGAGCTCCCGTAGGCTGAACGGCTTGGTGAGGTAGTCGTCGGCTCCGACGGCGAAGCCCGCGACCTTGTCGGCCTCTTCCGTCCGAGCGGTGAGCATCAGTACGGGAACCCACCGGTCGCGCTGCAGTCGCTTGCACACCTCGAGCCCGTCCATGCCCGGAAGCATCAGGTCTAGCACCACGAGGTCGGGTGGCTCTCGCTCCGCCGCGTCGAGGGCCTGAGCGCCGTCGGCCGCGACCACGACCCGGTATCCCTCGCTCTCGAGGCGTGCGCGAACGGCCTCCGCGATCGCCTCCTCGTCGTCGACGACCAGGACGGTTTGGGGGGTCACGTTCGGAATCGTATCCGCGCGCCATGGGGAGCCCGTGGGAGCGTTGTTGAGAAATCGTGACGGCGCGATGCCGCGTGCTCAGACCGGAGGCTTCACGATGTCGACGTACACGACGGCGATCGTGAACACGATGAGGAACGCTGCGACGGCGGCGGACACCGGGACGACCTTACGCATGTCGACCGGCCTGCCGAGGAGCTTCTCGACGACGAGAAGCGCGAGATGACCGCCGTCGAACGGAGGCAACGGCAGCAGGTTCAGCACACCGACGAACACGTTCACGATGGCGAACAGGAACAAGATGTCGCCGAAACGCCCCTCGGACGCGAGGCTGCCCGCGAACCGCCCCACGCCGACGACGCTCGACACGTCCTCGTTCCGCCTGGGAGCGTCGGTGAACGCGAGCTCGAACACGCGGCCGACCCCCTCCGGTCCGAAGATGCGTCCGACGTTCTTGATCGTGCCGACGGCATGCTCTCCAACGAGGTCCGCACCCCCCGAGAGCGCGCCGATCGGTCCGCTTGTCTCGCGCCTGCCCTCGCCGAGCCGGACGCCGATCCGCGCGACCTCCTCACCGTCCACCTGGGCAGGCACCGGCACGATATCCACCGTGAACCGCTCGCCGTCGCGCTCGAACGTGAACGCGAGGGGCTCGCCGACGTGTTCCTGCGTGCGCGCCAGGACCACGTCGGTTGAGGGGTCGTCGACACCGTCGACGGCGACCACGCGGTCGCCGGCGCGAAGACCCGCCTCGACGGCGGGCGACGTCTGTCCCTCAAGTCGTCGTTCGACCGCGACGATCTGCGGACTGTTCGTGGTCGGCTGGCCGACGAAGCCGAGCCACAGCGCGAAGCAGGCGATGGCGAGGACGAAGTGCGTAGCAGGTCCCGCGACGATCACCAGCGCTCGCTGCCACTTCGGTTTCGCCCCGTACGTTCGCGGAAGATCCTCCGGAGCGATCGTCTCGTATGGGCTCATCCCCGCGATCTTCACGTAGCCCCCCGCGGGGATCCATTTGAATCCGAACTCCGTGTCGCCTCGCATCGTCGACCAGATCTTGGGACCGAACCCGATGAAGAACTCGTTCACCTTGATCCCGAACGCGCGCGCCACTGCGAAGTGCGCGGCCTCGTGGATGACGATGACGATGACAAGCGCAACGAAGAACGAGACCTGGCCGAGCGCGCCCACTGTTGGGCCTTACCGCGGCGCCTCGATGATCTCGGCGGCGCGCTTGCGCGCCCAGGCGTCGGCGCGCTCGAGGTTCACTACGGACACCACCGATGACGGCGCCTGGTGCTCGTCGACGACCGCCTGCGCGATCTCGACGATGCGGGTGAGCGGGATCTTCCCCTCCAGGAACCCCATGACCGCCACCTCGTTCGCCGCGCTCATCACCGCGGGAAACGTCAGGCCGAGCTCGCCCACGCGGTAGGCGAGGTCGATGGCCTGGAATGCCTCGCGATCGACGGGTTCGAAGGTGAGCGTGCTGTCGACGAGCGGAACCGAGCCGACGCCGGTCGGCAGCCGCTCGGGCCACGCGAGCGCGTGCTGGATCGGAAGACGCATGTCCGGCAACGAGAACTGCGCCTGCATCGACCCGTCGCGGAACTCGACGAGCGCGTGGATGAGACCTTGAGGGTGGATCACCACATGGATCTGCGAGTAATCGAGGCGGAACAGGTAGTGCGCCTCGATCACCTCGAGGCCCTTGTTCATGAGCGTCGCCGAATCGATCGTGATCTTGGGGCCCATCTGCCACACCGGGTGCGCGAGCGCCTCCTTCACCGAGGCCTTCGCCAGCTCCGAGCGGGTCCACCCGCGGAACGGACCGCCCGAGCCGGTCAGGATCACGCGCTTGACGTCCTCGCGCCGCTCGCCACGCAACGACTGCGCGAGCGCGGCGTGTTCGGAATCGACCGGGATCAGCCGCTCGGGCTCGCCCTTGATGAGGTCCAAGACGAGCTCGCCGCCGACGACGAGGCTCTCCTTGTTCGCGAGCAGGAGCGTTTTGCCCGCCTGAAGCGTGGCCAGTGTCGGCCCCAGCCCGGCCGCACCGACGAGCGCGTTGAGGACCATGTCCGCCTCCGCGTCGCGCGCCAGCGTCTCGGCGGCGTTCGGGCCGACGTGGACCTCCACGCCGCGGATGCCGGCGAGCCGCTCTCGAAGATCCGAGGCGGCCTCCTCGTCCGCGATGGCGACGTGCGGCGGCAGGAACTCGCGGATCTGACCGACGAGAAGTTCATGGTTGGTTCCCGCCGACAGTCCAACCACGCGGAATCGGTCGGGGTTGCGCCTGACGACGTCGAGCGCCTGCGTGCCGATCGACCCCGTCGACCCGAGGATGATGAGCGTGCGCACGGACTCAAGAGTACCCCGGAGCGGCTGGATTCACGGGAACCAGTTCACCGGAGCCCGGGTGCGGGTCGCGCGGTGAGCGAAGGCGAACGATCTGCGGCCCCGAGTGAAGTGCCGAGTGTTAGAGCAGCAGGACGCGCAGATACATGAACGCCGCGGGCGCCACGAACAGCAGAGCGTCGATACGGTCGAGCACGCCGCCGTGACCCGGAAGCACGCCGCCCATGTCCTTGAGGTCGAGGTCCCGCTTCAACAGCGACTCGGCCAGGTCGCCGAGCGGGGCGAAGATACTGACGACGACGGCGAGACCGACCGAGGCCGGAATCGTGTCCAGCAGCCCGACCGCCGGCGCGACGGCTCCGATCGCGATGGCCGCGACGACGAAGGTGGCGCCGATCGCCCCCTCCCACGACTTCTTGGGACTGATGTTGGGTGCGAGCGGCCGGCTTCCCCACCACGTTCCGACGACGAACGCGGCGATGTCGTACGCCACGGTGAGCCCGATGATGGAGAGCGCCAAGGCTCGTCCGTCCGTGAGCTCCAGAACTGCGAGCGCGTACCCCGCCAGCAGCGGAATGTACGCCACGCCGAGGAGCGTCAGCCCGATGTTCGACACGACGTTGCGACGATGCGGCGGCGGCACCGTCATGTACCAAAGGAACGTCGCGACGACCGTGAGTGCCAGGACGACCAGCATCGCCGCCTCGCCCCGGTAGTACGCGGCGCCGAGCATGAGCGCACCCGCCGCGAGACCGAGCGCAGTTGCCGGCTGGTAATGGCGCTTTTGCAACGCGAAGTAGAACTCGCCCTGCGCGAGCAGAACCAAGATGCTTGCCACCACCGCGAATGGCCCCGGCCCGATCGCGATCGCGCCGAGCGCGAGAACGGTGAGTACCAGCCCGGTGAGGAACGCCATCGGCACGTCGCGTCCGGCGCTGACGCGCTCGGTATCGGCGCCGACCTCGAGCGCGGTCGGTTCCTGCCAGCTGGGACCGCCGAGTCCCTCTGAACCGAGTCGCACGGTGCGTGAAGCCTCGACTCGAGCCGGTTCGACCTCTTCGTCCTCCTCGTCCCCGAGGAGGGCCGCGATCTGGATCTCCTCCGTCGCGCCGGATGGCGCGCCCACATTCACCTCGTCGCGGACCGATGCGGCGAATCGGTCCGCGGCCGCCTCGACCGACTCGAGGTCGGGGGCGCGGTCGGTAGCGGCGCTCGGTTCGTCGAGCTCGGCGACGACCGGTTCGTCGTCGTTCTCGTCGGGGCCCGGGAGGTCGACGTATGCTCCGGGCGCCCGTGACAACGCCTCCCGGGTGATCGCATCGTCATCGTCCGCCTCGGACTCGAGCAGGTGCGCGGATACCCCGTCAGCGTCGTCATTCGGCTCGTCGCGCTCGGTCGGAGGCGACGCGAACACGTCCTCCTGACCGACCGACGACGTCTCGGTTTCGTCCTCGTCGACGTCCTGGATGCGGAGCGGCTGCTCGGCTTCAGATCCGGCCGTTTCCTCCGGGCGCGGAGCGGCGCGCGATCCGGTCTCCGCCGACCGATCGTCGGTCGACTCGGGCCAGTCGACGTCTTGAATGGGCGCGAAGAACTTGTCCAGGTCCTCGAAGAGCTGTTCGCCCTGGCCCCGCTCCTCGTCCTCCGGCACTAGATCTCCTTCAGCTCGCGGTCCTTGTGCGCGACGACCTCGTCGATCTCGGCCACGTGCTTGTCGGTGACCTTCTGGAGCTCCTTCTCCGACCGGACCAGGTCATCTTGGGAGATGCCGCCTTCGCGCTCAAGCCCTTCGAGCTCCTCCTTGGTGTGCCGGCGGATGTTCCGGACGGCAACCCTGCCCTCCTCGCCGCGATTGTGGACCAGCTTGATGAGGTCCTTGCGGCGCTCCTCCGTCAGGGGTGGGAAGCTCAGCCTGATGACGGTTCCGTCGTTGCCAGGCGTGATCCCGACGTCGCTCGACATGATGGCCTTTTCCATGGCGGCGATCGCGTTCCGGTCGTACGGCGTGATGACGAGGGTCCGGGGTTCGGGAACGCTGAACGACGCGAGCTGCTGGATGGGCACCTGCGTCCCGTAATAGTCCACCACGATCCGTGAGAGCAAGGCCGGCGTCGCTCGTCCCGTCCGGATCCCGGCCAACTCGTCCTTGAGCACCGAAATGGCCTTGTTCATCTTGTCGGTTGCGTCCTTGAGCGCGGAGTCGACGGTCACGCCCCACCACCGTGGACGAGCGTTCCGATCGGTTCGCCCGCGACGGCGCGCCGGATGTTGTTCTCCGTACGGAAGTCGAAGACGATGATCGGCAGCTTGTTCTCCATGCAGAGGGTGATCGCGGTGGCGTCCATCACCTGGTAGCCCTCGCGGAGCACGTCGAGGTACTCGATCGAGTCGAACCGGCTGGCGTTCGGATCGACGTGCGGGTCAGCCGTGTAGACACCATCCACCTTCGTGCCCTTCAGCAGCGCCTGTGCGCCGATCTCGAGCGCTCTCTGCGCGGCCGTCGTGTCGGTCGAGAAGTACGGCACGCCGATGCCCGCGGCGAAGATGACCACCCGGCCCTTCTCGAGGTGCCGCGTCGCGCGGAGCGGGATGTAAGGTTCGGCGATCTGAGCCATGTGGATCGCCGTCTGAACCCGCGTCGCCACGTGGACCTTCTCAAGCGCGTCCTGCAGCGCGAGCGCGTTCATCACCGTCGCCAGCATGCCCATGTAGTCGGCACGGGAGCGGTCGATGTCGGGCGCCTGACGCCCGCGGAAGATGTTGCCCCCGCCGACGACGACCGCGCACTGGACTCCGATGTCGACGACGTCGGCGAGCTCATGGGCGAGCATCCCGGTCGCGGCGGTCGAGATGCCGTACCCGGTGTCGGCGGGAGCGAACGCGTCCCCGGAAAGCTTCAGCAGGACGCGGCGGTACATCGGCCGGGCGGCGTTCTCGACGTGAGGATCCTCCGACACCGGCCCCCCTTCAGCCCGCATCCTCGCCGAGCCTGTACCGGACGAAGCGGCGCACGGCCACCTTCTCGCCGACCTTGGTCGAGACCTCGTCGAGCAACTGCTGGATCGTCCGGCCGTCGTCCTTCACGAACTTCTGGTCGAGCAGGACGGTCTCCTCGTAGAAGGACTTCATCTTCCCTTCGACGATGTTCGCCAGGACGTGGTCCGGCTTTCCCGTCTCCTTCGCCTGCACCTCGTAGACGTGGCGCTCGCCGTCGGCGACGGCGGACGGAACGTCGTCACGCGTGAGGTACTGAGGCGCGAGCGGGCTCGCGACGTGCAGCGCGATGTCCTTCGCGAGCTGCTTGAAGTCATCGGTGTTGGCGACGAAGTCGGTCTCGCAGTTCACCTCGACGAGTGAGCCCACCGTGTTGTTGAAGTGGATGTACGACTCGATCCGCCCCTGGTTGGCGGCGCGACCGGCGCGCTTGCCGATCGAGGCCAGGCCGCGTTCGCGGAGTAGCACCACGGCCTTGTCGACGTCGCCGTCCGCGTCCTGCAAGGCGCGCTTGGCGTCCATCATCCCCGCGCCGGTCATGTCGCGGAGCTGCTTGACGAGCGCCGCCGGGATATCGGCCATCAGTCGGTCGCCTCGGTCGTCGCGGCCTGCATGGCGGGGGTAGCTGGCTCGGGCTCCGGCTCGATCTCCGGACCGGTGGCGCGGGTGACGACGGCCTCGCGCCCGATCTGCCGACCTTCGGCGAGCGCGTCGGCAACGATCCTCGTGACGAGGGCGACCGAACGGATGGCGTCGTCGTTGCCGGGGATCACGAAGTCGACCTCGTCGGGGTCGCAGTTCGTGTCGACGATGGCGATGACGGGCACGCCGAGCTTGCGCGCCTCGTTCACGGCGATGTGCTCCTTCTTGGTGTCGATGACGAAGACGGCGTCGGGAAGGCGCTCCAGGCTCTGCATCCCACCCAGGTTCCGCTCGAGCTTCTCCTTCTCGTGCCGGAGTCTGATGGCCTCCTTCTTCGGTAGGTAGTCGAAGGCGCCCGTCCGCTCCATCTCGCGTAGCTCGCGCAGCCGGAGCAGTCGCCGCGAGACCGTTTGGAAGTTCGTGAGCATGCCGCCGAGCCACCGGGTCGTGACGTAGGGCATGCCGACGCGCGTGGCGCTCTCCGCGATGACCTCTTGCGCCTGCTTCTTCGTCCCCACGAACAGCACGACGCCGTTCCGCCGGCCGACATCGCGGACGAATCCGTATGCCTCCTCTAGGCCCGACAGGGTCTTCTCGAGGTCGACGATGTAGATGCCGGAGCGTTCCCCGTACAGGTAGCGGCCCATCTTTGGGTTCCAGCGTCTCGTCTGGTGCCCGAAGTGAACGCCCGCCTCGAGGAGCTCCCGTCTGGTGACGACGGGCACGATGTTCCTCCTTCTGGTTGCATCCTCCGCCCGGATCTGCCCGCCGCGGCCCGTTGCCGGGACCCCGCGAGGACTCCTCGGACGTGTGAGCTCGGCGCCTCTGGGCGCCGGCGGAGGGCAGTCTAGCAGCGACGATGCGCGAGGGCTTACCGCCGCCCGCGCGCTCCGGCCGACGCTCGGGCCGGTTGCCGCCGCCGGGGGACGGGTTGCTCCGGCACGTTGGGCTCGGCGATCACCCACCGGTACGCGAACGCGGCCATGAATGCCACGTGAAGGACGTTGACGCCCAGCACGAACACCCACGACACCAGAGATGGATTCGCGGTGATCTCGCCCCCGCCGGGGGCGAATCCGACCACGACGGGGAGTGCCAGGAAGAAGTAGAGCGTGCACAGCAGGAGATGTCGCCCCCCCGGAAGCATCGCGGCACGTCCCGATCGCCGCAGTGACTCGGTGACGCCACGGCTTTCCCGGATCGCAGCCGCGGGGGCGAATCCCAGGAAGAACAGGCCCGCGACGAGCGCGGCCACAAAGCCGAGGAACCCGATCCCCGGCCCGAGAATGGGGAACACGATGTTCCCCGCGACGATCAGGCTGAACGACAGCACCGAGACGGCGAGCGCGGTGGGGAAGGCGCGCAGCCCGAGGATCGCACCGGTGAGCGTCACTCGGCCAGCCTCCAGCGACTCGAGGATCATGCCGGTCAGCACCGACGTGATGATCGCGCGCAGCAGCAGAGCGAGGCCGGTGAACATGAGGAACGACGAGCCGAACCCGAAGACGCTCGCGCCGGTTCCGAGGTCGAAGTACGTGCTGATCGGCGGCATCGCGAGCAGGTCCACAGTCCTGCCGGGCGACCCCTCGAAGCCGAGCGTGATCAGGCCGATCCACGCCGCGACGACGAGTGCGATGGCCAGCCCCACGAGCGCCGGCTGCGACGCGACGGCGAGGAGCCCCCGCCCTAGGGAGCGCCCGAGCGGCGGCAATGGCGACGGACCGGAGCCGAACAGCGCGCCACCGAACAGGCCTCGGGGCCGGTCGGCGGCGCGAACGTCGTCCGCATCCGTCGCGGGCGCGCGCCGTCCGTCCTTGGGGGCAGGGCCGGTTCGTCGCCGTCCTTTCCGCGAGCTCACGCTTCGTCCTCCCGCTCTTCATCCGCTTCATCGCCGGCATCGGCGGCGACGAGCGCCCGATCACCCATGCGGCGGCGGATCAGGACGCCTGGGACGAGCGCCGCGGCGAGCACGATGACGCTGGCGACCGCGATACGAGTCAGCGTCGTGCCCGCCTCGAGCTCGGTGGGCGACGGCTCGTCGATGAGTCGGCCATCGGGGTCGTTCTCGAACGCGACGAGTCCCGGGTCGTTGCCTCCCCTCACCGCCACGATCGCCTCGGACGAGGCGGCGATCGTGCCTGCCAGCCCCTCCGACGGGGCACTCTGCCAGTTGAGTCGACCGGACGCCGCGTCCACGGCCACCAGTCGGCCATCGTTGAGCCCGAGCAGCACCCAGCGATCGATGATCACGGGCGAACTGCGCACGACGACCTCGTTGAACTGGAAGCTCCATCCACGATCGCCGTCCACGGGATCGAGCCGATACAGCCCTCCGCCGATGTCCGCCACGTACACCGCGTCCTCGCCCACGGCGGGCGCCGTGAGCGGCGAGAACAGCTGAAGCGCCAGCGAGGACCACCGCTCCTCTCCGTCCTCGACGCCGAACGCGCGAACGAGCCGGTCCGCCAGGCCGACGATCACCGCGTCTTCGGTGAGCGCCGCGGATGACGCCGCCGTCGCGCTCAGCTGCGGCGTGATCTGCCACAGGCGTTCGCCGTCGTCGGCGTCGTAGGCGGCGACGACGACACGACGCGAGTCGTCGTCACGCGAGATCGCCACGGCGCGGCCGTCCGACGCCGCGATCGAGATGTCGATGCGTCCGGGCATCTCGCTCGTCCATCGCACCGTGCCGTCCGCGACGTCCACGGCGTAGAGCGTTCCGTCCTGGTCTCCGACGTACGCGACCTGGCCGTCGACCGTGACTCCGCTTCGAGACTCGGCGCCGAGCGGCACGCGCCACACCTCAGCTTGATCTTCCAGACCGATCGCCACGAGGGATGCGCCGACCGCCTCGCCCTCCTCGTCCGACGACGGTGAGGGCGACCCCTCCGTGGGCGGGGGCGACGGCGACGGTGTGGTCGAAGCTCCCCCGTCGACGTACAGCAACGTGAGCCGCCTCCCCGACGCGATCGCGGGGGACGAGACCGGTCCGTCCGCGCGAGCGACGTCCCACGCCAACTCGCCCGTCGCGACGTCGACCGCGTACACGGATGCGCGGCCAACGGAGATCGCCAGGCCGTCGACGATGACGGCGCCCGAGAGCCCCGATCCGTCCGGGCTGGTGAACGTCCACCGGGTTCGATACGGAGGTGCCGGGCCGCTCTCGGATACTCCACGATGTTCGGGCCCGCCCTGGAACTGCGGCCACTCGGCGCCACCACTCGTTTGTGCGAACGAGCTCGCGGCGGCGAGCGCATAGGAAACGACCGCGGCGACCGAAAAGACGACGACGACCGGCGTGCGCCGGCATGCATTCGCCAGGAACGAGCGCGTCCGTGACATGAGAGGTCGAGAAGCGGCTCATCCTATCGACGCGCCGTCGATCCGCGACGCGAGCTGCGTCAGGCGGCGACGTCGTCCAGCGGCGCGAGGCGGATGAACTCGGAGACGTTCGGCGGCACGAGGAACGACAGCGGATCGAGGTAGACCCCGTCCCGCCGGACGCCGAAATGCAGGTGCGCCGTTGTCGAGTCCGGATGTCCACGCCCGCTCAACGCGATGGCGGCGCCCCGGGGAACCGAGTCGCCCTTGCGGACGAGGCTGCTCGAAAGCCACGAGTAGGTGCTGGTGAGCCCTGCACCGTGGTCGAGCGTCACGAACAGCTCACCGCCGATCCTGCCGGCGAACGCGACGATGCCCGGCTCGGGAGCGATCACGACGGTTCCGACCCCTGTCGCGATGTCGATTCCGCGGTGACCCGCGCCGAACGGTGTGTCGGGTGGATCGAACGTGCCCATGACCGGTCCGACGACGGGCCACGCCCACGTCCCCGACGTCGGCGCCGCGGCGCCCAACTCCACGACGACGCGGACCGGCACGGTAACGGTCAACGCGAGCAGAAGGGGGAGGACGGAGGGAACCACGACGCCCACCCGCACCTCCTTCGAGGCATCGAACCTTAGCCTTACGGGTCTTCGGATGGTGTGACGCGCCGCACAGTGCGAACGAGCGCAATGGTGTATCGCGAAGCGTCAGTCGGTCTCGACGAACTGCAACCGCAGCTGCCCGACCGCCTTCGTATGGATCTGGCAGACGCGCGACTCCGTGACGCCGAGCACGTCGCCGATCTCTGCGAGCGTGAGCCCCTCGAAGTAGTACAGGGTCACGACGATCTTCTCGCGTTCGGAGAGCGAGTTGATCGCGGCAGCGAGCATGCCGCGCGTCTCCTGACTCTCGAGGCTCGTCGTGGGGTCGACACCGCGATCGGCGAGCGTGTCGAGGAGCGAGATCTGCTCGCCGCGATCGGTTCCCACCGAGAGCAGCTCGTCGAGAGCGAAGACCGACACGAAGGAGATCTGGTTGATGACGTCGTGCAGCTCGCGAAGCGAGACGCCGAGTCGTTCGGCGACCTCTCGCTCGCTCGGCGCGCGCTTCAGGATCGACTCGAGGTCCGCGTACGCCTTCTCGATCTCGCGCGCCTTGAACCGAACCGACCGCGGCACCCAGTCCATCGCGCGGAGCTCGTCGATGATCGCGCCCTTGATGCGGGGGATCGCGTATGTCTCGAACTTGTTGCCCCGCGGCGGCTCGAATTTCTCGAGCGCGTCGATCAAGCCGAACATCCCGTATGAGACGAGGTCGGCCTGCTCGACGCTCGACGGCAGTCCTGTCGCGACACGGCTCGCGACGTACTTCACGAGCGGCGCATAGTGGAGGATCAACCGCTCACGCGCGGACGGCGACGCGGTTCGCTTGAACTCCTGCCACAGACGGGAGAGCTCGTCGGTCGGGTCGGGCTGGGGCCGCCCGCTGCGCACGGTTGTCGACGCGGTCGATACGGTTACCGGATCGACCTTCGTCGACGCCTTCACGACGACCTTCGACGAGCCATTGCCCGCGGCCTTCGGCCGCTTCTCCGATGTGTTCGTGGCGCGCGCCATCATGCCCTCGGATGACTCTGTCGGTACGCCTCGAACAGGCGCGCACGAGAGACATGCGTGTACCGCTGGGTCGTCGCGACGCTCGCGTGCCCCAGAAGTTCCTGAACAGCCCGAATGTCTGCCCCTCCCTCCAGCAAGTGCGTCGCGAACGAATGTCGAAGCGTGTGTGGCGTCACCCGTCTCCCCGCGAGAGCGGCGCCCCCGTATCGTCCCACAAGGCGACGGATGTCGCGTACACCCAACTGGTCGTTCTTTCGGTTTAGGAAGAGCGCGGGTTGACTGTCGGCCGCCAATATCGGCCGTCCTCGTCGGATCCACGCCATCAGGGCGTCACGAGCGGGGGCCGACAGCGGTAGTTCGCGCTCCTTCGATCCCTTCCCGAACACCAGGACGCGCCCGCGCCGGAGGTCGACGCGGTCGAGCGTCAGGCCGGCAACCTCGCTCACGCGGAGTCCGGACCCGTACATCAGCTCCAGGATGGCGCGGTCCCGAAGGGCGACGGCACGCGCGACGTCGTTGTCGCTCGCCGGCTCTGGTGTCTCGACGAGGGCCGTCGCTTCGGGAACCCGCAACACGACCGGAAGGCGCGACGCCACCCTCGGCCTGCCGAGGAGCGCCGCCGGATCCACGTGGACATGATCGTTCGCCGAGGCCCATCGGTAGAAGGTGTGGATCGCCCCGACGCGACGCGCCACCGAGGCCCGCGCGTACCCCAGCGTCGAGAGTTGGGCGAGGTATCGACGAAGGTCGTGAAGCGTCGCAGAAGGGAGCGATCGACGAAGACGCACCAGGAAGCGCGCCAGCTGCGTGAGGTCGCGGCGATACGCCGTCACCGTGCCCCCGGCCAGGTGACGTTCGAACGCGAGATGCCCACAGAACGCCTCGATGAGGCGTGCGTCGCCGCGGGGAAGCTCGTCGGAGGCGGCCATGCGGTCGGTCCCTTGTACCCCCGCCCAGAGGTCCGTTCAAGACTCCGGACGCCCGCCCCCCGACCGCCCTACTACGATGCCGTGCGTGGCGGTCGAGGTACTCACGACGCCCGGTCTCGGCGACAACAGCTACCTCGTGTCGTCCGGCGCCGAGGCCGCGGTGATCGATCCACAGCGTGACGTGGTGCGGCTGCTCGGTGTGGCCGAAGCACGGGGCGTTCGCATCCGGTACGTCGTCGAGACGCACGTCCACAACGACTACGTCTCCGGTGCGCAGGAGCTCAGAGCCGCGGTCGGCGCGGACGTCGTCGGTCCGGCGCGAGCCGGATATCGGTTCGCGTACGAGCCGATGGATGACGGCGACGCGCTCAGCGTCGGCGACCTCACGCTCGTCGCGCTCACAACACCCGGCCACACACCGGAGCACACGTCGTACCTCCTTCGTGAGGCAGGATCCTCAGCGCCGAGCGCGCTGTTCTCCGGCGGAAGCCTCATCGTGGGCAGCGCGGGACGGACCGATCTCCTCGGCGACGAGAACACCGAGTCGCTGACCAAGCAGCAGTTTCGAACGATGCGGCGCCTGGCCGACCTTCCCGACGACGTGGAACTGCTGCCGACTCACGGCGCCGGGAGCTTCTGCGCGTCGACGCCGCCGGGGAAGCAGCGGACGTCGTCGATCGGAGCGGAGCGCGTGGGGAATCCGGCACTCACAGTGGTCGACGAGGCGCTGTTCGTGGCCCACCAGCTCGACGGCCTCGCGGCGTACCCGGACTAC
Source organism: Actinomycetota bacterium (assembly GCA_035640355.1). Lineage (NCBI taxonomy): Bacteria > Bacillati > Actinomycetota > Actinomycetota bacterium. Next base: position 122,492 of record DASQWI010000017.1, on the reverse strand, counting down.
TACGCGTACCTCGCGCCGATCAACAGAAACGGCGCGCCGGTATTCGGCGACGTTCCGATCCCACCGCCGCGTTCCGCCGATGAGGTCGACGGCGCGATGCGGCGCGGGGCCTCGCTGGTGGATGCGCGCGAGGGTGCCGCGTACGCCGCGATGCACGCGCCCGGATCATTGAACGTTCCGATCGCGGAGTCGTTCGGGAGCTACGTGGGCTGGCTCGTGCCGTTCGGCGACGAGGTGGTGCTGCTCGTGCCGGACCGCCGCGCACTTTTCGACGCGGCGGCGCAGCTGTTCCGGATCGGTTACGACCGCGTGACCGGGTACCTCGAGGGCGGCATCGACGGGTGGCGGGCGTCGGGACGCGACGTCCGCTCGTATCCGACGATGTCCGCACAGGATCTCGTCGAGGACGTCGGGCGCGGCGAGGCGGGTGACGTGATCGACGTGCGTCAACGCTCCGAGTGGGAAGCGGGACACCTCGAGGGGTCGCGGCACGTGTTCGTGGGCGACGTTCCCGATCGACTCGACGCGTTCGACCGGGATGCTGTCAACACCGTCGTGTGTGCGAGCGGGTACCGCTCGGCTATGGCGGCAAGCGTGCTCGATCGCGCCGGGGTTCCGGTTCGGCTCGTCGCGCGGGGCGGCGTACCGAGAGCGCTCCGGTTGCTCGCGCGTTCCGCGTAGGGCCCGGCGCCTCAATGCTCGACGACGCCAGGTGCGGAACGCTGCGGTGCGGCTCCCGTGAGGGTCGTCTCGTAGCGTCCGCCGACGTTCCTGACGAACCCACGCAGCTCCAAGCGCATCAGCACGGCCACCACCTCCGGGACGGTCGAGCCGACGAGTGGCCCGAGCCGGTCGGGCAGGATCGGGGTCCCGAGATGAGCGAGCACGTCGCGCTCGGCGTCCGAGAGCTCGACACGATCTGCGACCTCACCGACGACGAGCTGGAGCCCCAGGTCGTTCAGGAGGTCCTCGGCACTGCGGATCATCGTCGCGCCGTCGCGGATCAGTTGGAGCGGAACCTCGGCGAGCGCGTTCGTCACGGCGCCCGGCACGGCGAACACGTCCCGGCCGAACTCCATCGCGTGCTCGGCGGAGATGAGTGAGCCGCTTCCCCGCGCGCCCTCGACGACGACCGTGGCGCGTGCGAGCCCCGCGACGATGCGGTTGCGCGCCGGGAAGCTGTAGTGGCTGGGCGGCCGTCGCGGCGGGTACTCGCTGATGATCGTGCCGGTCACCGCGATCCGTTCGACGAGACGCCTGCTGCCCGCCGGGTAGACCGAACCGATGCCCGAGCCCATCACGGCGACCGTTCGGCCGCCGGCCGCGAGCGCTCCTTCGTGCGCGGCGAAGTCGACGCCACGAGCGGCACCGCTCACGACGTCCACGCCGGCGAGCGACAGCGCACGTCCCACGTCGCGCGCGATGTCGCGGCCGAGCTCCGAGCACGACCGGGCCCCGACGACGGCCACCGCGTGGACCACGTCGGGCAGAGAGCGGCCGATCACGAAGATCGCCGCCGGCGGGTCGTGGATCGTGGTGAGTTGACTCGGGTACTCGGGCGACCCCAGTGGACGACGCGCGCTCCACAAGCCACGAGGGCGCGCTCGATCTCGTGCCCGTCGAGCTCGTTCGCGTACGCGACGTCGTTGTCGCTCCCGGCTCTTCCCTCGCGGATCCATGCGAGCGTCGCCGAAGCCGTCCGACGCTCCGCCGCGACGTCGATCAGCTTGCGCGGGGTGATGCCGCGGAGCGACGAGAGAACCAGGACGGCGCGGCGGTCCTCCGCCGTCGAGGCGAATTCCGCCGGCCACGCGCCTGCCGGACCTGCCTCAGCCCGCACGGACCAGGCCTTCGGCGGAGATCGCCGTTCGGTACGCGAGCGCCTCGACGACGTGGTCGGCATTCACGCGTTCTGCCCCGGCGAGATCCGCGATCGTCCGCGCGACCTTCAGCGCGCGATCGAAGCCGCGTCCGCTCAGCGAATGCGTCTCGACCGCGTTGGCCAGGAGCTCTTCGGCCGCCGGAGCCACTCTCATGTGTCGCCGCGCGACCGGACCCGGCAGCTGCGCGTTGCAGTGGAAACCGAGCGTCGCGTAGCGCACGCGCTGGCGATCGCGCGCCTCCTCGACGCGTCCGCGGACGGCCGCCGAGGGCTCGCCGGCCGACTGCCCGAGCAGCTCCTGTTTGGTGAGCCTGGGGATCGTCAGTCGGATGTCGACCCGATCGAGCAACGGTCCCGACAGCTTGGACCGATAGATCTCGACGCGGTCTGTGCGGCACGTGCACCGGCGCGAGACATCACCGTCGTAGCCGCACGGGCAGGGGTTCGCCGCCGCGACGAGCGTGAACCGAGCCGGGAACTCCACGGAACCGATCACACGCGTCACGACGACCCGTCCGTCCTCGAGCGGCTGCCGAAGTCCCTCGAGCGCGTCACGGCGGAACTCAGTGAGCTCGTCGAGGAACAGCACGCCGTTGTGCGCGAGTGTTCGCTTATGTCGCCCGCTATGACTTCGGTCGGTACGGCTGCCGTGCGAGAACGACCTGCGAGACCTCGGTCGCTCCCTGGCTCTGGAGAGCGAGCGCGACTTCCCGTGTCCGAAGGCCGTCAGTGAAGACGTCGTCGATTAGGAGTATCGACTGCCCAGACACCCGGTCTTGGTCGGGCACCAGGAGTGAGCGACGGAACTCTCCCTCGGCTAGGTGCCGGCGGTCCTGCCATCTCTTCTGCTCCACAAACCTCGGCGTCGGGCGCACTTGCTCTATGACGTACGGGCGTTCGAGCTGGAACGGCCAGTCGGTCTCGCTCTCATCGGCGGCTACCTGAACGATTGCTTCGGTGTGGTCCCACTCGCGCCCGCCCGAACCGACATAGGTAGGGCTCGGGGCGATGATGTCGAACCGCTTGAATGCCGCCTCGTTCTCATCGAGATAGCCGGCGAGAACGCGGCCGAAGATATCGGCCCACCGGCGAACGTCTTCGTACTTGTAGCGAAGGATCGCCTTGCGAAGAGGACCCGTCATCATCGAGATCGCGTACACGTACCGGAAACCGCGGTCCGAGAAGTTGCACACCGGGTTCTGACATAACCCCGTCTCCCCGAGCTCAAGATCGCAGACATCACACCGCAGCTCGGCGAGGGGCTCCAGACGACTGGACGCACAGGCGAAGCAGATCGCCGCAGCACCGTGATCTAGATAGGGGCAGCCGGAGCATTTGCCGAACCCTGCCGGTGGAGGATCGAGACGCTGTATATCGAGCATCGACGCGGGTTGGGTACGTCCCCTACGCGAGCTCGAGTGCGAGCTGCCTGCGCCTGTCCGATAAGTGCTCGATGACCTCTGGCGCACGAAGCAAGGGGAGAATCTCGTCGACGGTGCTGACCTCGATCGCACCGCGCTCGAGGTAGCGCCTAGCCCACTGCTGCGACGTGACCCGATCGCGCAGCAGGAACGCCTTCTTGCCCTGCTCAAGGGCTCGCCGTGCCTGGTTCCGCGCACCTGACATCCCGGTCGCCTCGATCACGACTGTCCCCTGACTCATGCCAGACGAGACGACATTGCGCATGGGGAATGAGGACTTCGTCGGGGGTGCCGACGGCCAGAACTGCGAGACGACCGCACCACCTGAGGAAACGATATCGCTCGCGAGCCCGGCGTTCTCCTTCGGATAGCACGTCCGGATTCCTGTCCCGACTACAGCGATCGTTCGTCCGCGGGCGGCAAGAGTTCCGCGGTGAGCGGCAGTATCGATGCCGAGCGCGAGACCGGACAGGACAGTGACGTCGCGTCCCGCGAGCTCCCTCGAAAGACGATCCGCCTCCTGCACGCCAAGAGCGGACGGTGTACGTGTTCCCACGACGGCAACCGAAAAGGCATCGGATCCGCGGAGCTCACCCAGGTAGAACAGGAATGGCGGGAGGTTCGCGATCAGGCGGAGATTCGAGGGATATTCGTCGTCGAGCACGGTGCACAGACGCACGCCCCCGGGGAGCTGGCGGACCTCGTCATCGACGCGCCTGGTCAGATTCCTAGGGTTCGCGAGCGCCACCGCGAGGAGCTCGGATGCTGTCCGCGCCTGATCTGTCTTCTCGGTGACCTCGGCGCGCCAGAGCCGTGCGAGGCCACCCGGTCGTTGCGCCTCCCGGGCCAGCAGGCTCCAGTTCACATTAGGGATTGCGCATAGGGCGAGGAGGTCGCGCTGCTCCTCACGCACACTCACGGTCCGCCTCCTTCTCAATCGAACGTATGTTCGCATGGGTTTGGGACGATACACGTACCCATCGACACGAGACTCGCAGCTGCTCGGGAGCGTGGCCACACCGCCAAATGCACGGGTCAACGCGAACGTAGATAACGTCAAACTGCATGACCCAGGCCGCAACTATCCGCCTCGTCGACGTCGCCGAGCTTCTCGGCGTCACCAAGCAGCGAGCACATCAGCTCGTGGGCGAGCCGGGCTTTCCCGCTCCAGTCGCCGAGGACGTTCGAGGGCGCGTATGGAATAGACGAGAGGTCACGACGTGGGCGAGGACATGGCGGCAGGCCAAGCCCTGGCGGTAACGGATGCGTCCTCACCCGGTCTCCCTGGCGTAGTGCGCGACTTGCCAGCCGGCGTCGCAGACGGCGCACTGCACCAACCAATAGGTTCCACCCGCGCCCTCCTGGACCCTCAGGACGAGCCGGAGGACGGAGGGCTCGGTCTCGCCGGCGAACTCGCACTCCGGCATGTGACGCGACGTCTTCGGATCGAGCGGATCCTGCCGAGGACGTTTGTCGGTGATGGGCTCACGCCAGAACTCGTGCGTGCACACGCACTCTGCCTTCCAGAGCCCGTCACCGACATAGGACCAGGGGATCTCGACGTTTGGATCGGCCTTCCAGATCTTGCAGTCGTCGGTGTGGATGAACACCGTGTCGGGACCCTTCTTCTTCAGACCGAACATGTCATTTCTCCTCTCGTTTCGCGACTGTAGGACGGCTGCATGACGATGCGTTCCTGCTATCCGACCACCTCCGGCGGCGTGCTCCCCGACTCGACCCATGACGGCAGGATGACTCGGAGGTCGGCAGCGGGTTCGAAGCGCGCGACCGTGTCGAACGCGATGATCGCGGCGAGCGCGGCCGCCACCGGCTGGCCCTCGGCGACGTCCAGGTCCGGCCGCGGGCCCGAGGGTCCCGAGATGAGCGAGAGGTTCCCGACGTGGCGCGCGAGCACAGGGTCGCCGTCGTGCGTCACGCGCTTCTCGGTGACGGCGTCGAAGAACACCTGCCACTCCGAGGCCAGCCGTTGAGGAGAACGCGGGACGGCCGCGACCGGCAGACCCTCCTCGGCGAGTGAGAGCAGGACCCAGGACCAGTCCCGTTGAGAGCACACGAGGTCGCGCACGTCGTACCGACGCCACACATCGCGGAGCTCCTCGGCGACGTCGTTCGGATCGACCCGGTTGGAGTCTTCCCAGATCTTGATGGGGAAGATGTGCGGGTCGTCCACGGTGCAGCCGACGATGGCGACGGCGTCACGTTTGCGCGCGGCGACGAACGCAACCACGACGTCCGTGCCCTCGGGAATGGTCGCTCGCGAGCGATCTTTCGCGGCGTCCCACACTCCGGACGTGAACGCGACCGAATGCGTCGCGGTCCACTGGCCCAGCCGGAACCGCCGGAACTCGTTCTCGTCGGTGGACGCAAGGGCAGCGGCGAAGTCTTCCGCGTGAAGGAACGCGCCGAGCGACGGGTTGGCCTCGGCCCACACCTTCGGGTCGGTGTGATCGGCGTCGACGTCGGACGGCTCATAGGCCTTGAAGTAGAACGTCGGGTCCTCGATCTCGCCGGCGTCGATCTTCTTGCCGTGCATGTACAGCTTGTATGCGAGCGAGTCGCGCTCCCATCCCGGTGTTGAGATGCCGACGAGCATCGGGTGTTCGCGCGATCCGGAACCGAGCGACATCGCGTTCCACAACCGATCGTTCGGTTGCACCGCGACCTCGTCGAACACGGTGAACGATGGCTCGAGTCCGAGCTGCAACCCGGCGTCTGCGGATAGCACTCGAAGGACCGTGCCCGACGACGGGATCTCGGCCGCGTGTTTGTAGAACGTGAACAGACCGCGGAGCTCGTCGTCGGCCTCGGCGATCTTGCGGATCTCACCGAAGGCACGCGACGCCTGCATCCGGTCGCCAGCGACGAAATAGACCTCGCCCCCCATTTCCCCCACCACGGCCTCGTACAGGGCGACACAGGCCATCAGGAACGTCTTGCCGTTCTTCCTCGCCATCTGCACATAGGCGCGTCTGTAACGGCGCCGCGACACATCGAGCGCGAACAGGTCGGTGATCAGGTCCTTCTGCCACTGCAAGAGATGCACGCGCTCGCCCGCGCGTGTGCCCTTGGTCAAGCAGCAGTGGCGCTCGATGAACTCGATGACGAACGCACCCTCAGAGGTTGCGTTCCTACCCGAGGTCACGCTGCCTCCGTTGCATCAGGTCGGCCAGACCGGAGAGCTTGCGCACCTCGGTGAGTCCGAGTCGGGCGCGGTCCGACGGCGACAGACCGAGCAGCGACATCACGGTGATCATGGCCGCCTCGAGGCGGCGAACCTCACTCACTCCGGGATGCACGCGCATGGTCTTGTGGGCCGTGGTGTGCGTCAGTCCCTCCTCGTCGACCAGGGCGAGCCACCGGGCGCGCTCGTCGGCGAACTGCGCGAGCAGCGCGACCATCGGGACGTCCGAAGGCGCCAACCACTCCGAGGCCTCGGACCAGATCGTGCGCCACAGATCGCGGCCCGCTCGATCGAGCGGCACGGGCGCCCGAGGAATGCCGTCGACGGCAGGAACGATCGCGACGGGCTTCGGCAACGCCCGCTTGCCGGGGTTGCCCGCGCGGCGCTTGCGTTCGACGGGCTTGGGCCTATTCGGCATCGGGCTCCTCCCACGACGGGCCGCCTTCCCAGCCGGGGCGGCCGTCGAGGAACCGGCGCAGAGCCTCGCGGATCTCGTCGGCCTGCTCGGTCGGCCACATCATGGCCTGCATGTACCGCTGGCCATCGGGCGCGAGTGCCGTGGCGAACATGAACATGCCGTCGAGCTCGTCACCTGGACGCGTCAACGCCCTTTGGACGGCGGCCGCCACGTCGTTCAGGGCCTCATCGCTCGGCGGTGGGACCTTCGGTCGATCGCTCACGTCATCTGCTCCTCTCCGGTCGTTCTAGGCCGTTCTGGGCGGTTGCTGCGTTTGAAAACGGCGGCGGGGAAACGCGGCGGCGCCTCCCGCCGAAGATTGCCGCTCTTGAACACGCCGCGGGAAAAAATGCGAGGTCATCTCGCCGCTCGCTTCCGCCGACGCGCGTCGGTTCGATCGCGGACGGTCTTCGCTGCGTGGCAGGCCGAACAGAGGGCGGCCAGGTTGGCTCGATCGTCCGTCCCACCGTTGGCTCGGGCCAAGACGTGGTCGACCTCGGTGCTCGGTCCCCCGCACGATCGACACCGAGGCTCCTCGAGGAGTACCTGGGCCCTGAGTCGGGACCAGCCTCGGGGCATGGGGTGGGTGCCCAGCCAGGCCCGCCCGCCGTGCAACTCGCATCGTCCACGACCGGGGATCGCCCGACGGGCACATCGTGGCTCAGCGCACTGGACCGGCAGGACGCTGCTCATGTTGCTCGCCTCGTGAGGTGCCAGGCCTCACACCCTGGACAGCGATAGGCGCGGACCGGCAAGTTCTCGCGGCGAGGTGCTTTCAGCGCGAGCTCGATCAATCGCCGCATGGCCTCGGCCTCGCTCCCGAAGGCGACCTTGTGGCACCGAGCCTCAAGGACCGAGCCGCTCACGCTGAGCCTCCATCGATAAGGGCGTCGCACTCCGGATGCAAGAACACGAGCTCAACCTCCTCGCCCGCCATGAACCGCTCGGCAAGGGACGTGAGCACTTCGGCCGAGGGCGACGGACCGAAGATCACGGCATCTCCCACTGCGAGGCCCTCGCCGCAGAACTCACAGCGTGCGCGCGGGATCACGCCGCGTTCTCCTCGATCGGTAGGCCTTCTGCCGGCAGGCCGGCGAGCAGTAGCGAGCGTCGGAGCGGCCAGCGTCGATCACCTCGTCGCAGACCTGGCAACGTAGCCCGAGCGCGTTACGGCTATCGGTACGCCGCGCGCGAGCGGCATCGACTTTCGTAACGACCTCGCACTCGTCCGAGCAGTACCCGACGCGGTCTTCCCAGCGACGGCGACTGAGGTAGCCGCGGCCACATGCTGTGCACTCCCAGATCCGCTCGCGGACCTCCCTCCGGAAGCACTCGAGCAAATGCTCGTCGCACATGGAGCGGTAGTAACGCGGGGACCGCCCGGCGCAGAAGCCACAGGGTTCCTCGTCGTGGCCGGCGCCGTCCTTCGCCCGCCACATAATCCATTGCAGCGCGTTCGGCATGTCGACCCTCTTGTGAGGGATCGGCTGGTCCCACTTGATCGCGCGCTCCAGCGTCGTGACGGCTTCCAGTGACACAGCGACCGCGCGAGCCGTATCCGTGACACTTCCCTCGCGGAATGCATGGATCCGGCGACGAGCCTCCTCCATCTCCTCCGCGCGTTGTCGGACTCGAGCGGCCCGTTCCTCCTGGCGGCGTTCCTGTAGTGCGCCCTCGAGCCAAGTCGCCCACGTGGCGCCCCATAGCCGCCCCTCCTCGTCCAGCCCGATCGTCAGGCCGTCGAAGCGCTTTCCATCGACCTCGTGCCAGAACTCGTATTCGGAGCTCTGTCCGGTGACCAGGGCTCGGAGCGCGATGACCCGGGACTCGTAGTCCAGCTGCGAAGGCTCGAAGCCCGGCAGATTGGGTTGACCTTTGTGCCCGTTACGGCTGCTGGCGTCGCCGCGCGCGCGACGGTCGCTGTCCGTAACGGCGCTCACGCCGCACCTCCGGGCCAGACCGAGACATGGGCGCCGAGGTGATCCGGCCCATACCGCGCGCACCGAACGCACTTCGGAGCCTCGGCCTCCTCTGCCTCGTTTGGGTGGGGGGACGCAACAGACGCAACAGACGCAACGGTGCTGGCCAGGGGCGTTGCATGTGTTGCATCCGTTGCGTGGGGGGACCCAAACCCCAGATAGGCCGCCCACGCCGCCTCGAAGTCATCACGGTGATAGCCGCGGGGGGTCGATCCATCGGGCATCCGGATCACGCCGGGCTTGATCGGCTTGCCGTCCGGCTTTGGGAACGCCTTCAGCTTGCGAGCCAGGTCGGCCGCGGCCGCACGAGGGGGGCCATCGCGGTTTAGCTCGGTGCTCCACCAGCGGCCCCATGGGCCCTCCTCGTTCGCGGCCAGGAGCTCGAGCAGCTCTGCCGTGGGGAGCCGGTCGGCGTCGCGCTCGGTGAACGCGCGGAGCACATGTGAGAGCAGGAGCACGCCGACCGAGTAGACGGACTCGTCGTCATCACCTACATGGAGCGCCACCGCGGCAGCGCGTGCGGCCTCGGGCCAGCCTTCCCCAGCGAGGTCGGCGATCGCGAACAAGTTCCACCAGACCTCGACGTGGCGATCACGGAGCTCGGCCGGGTAGAAAGGAGAGGCGTCCCGGAGCGTGTCGATCACGTCCGGCGTCGCCCACGCCTCCAGACGCTCTGCGATCCGGTTGGCTGCCGGTTCCACCTTGAACGACAGGAACCGCTCCAGGCTCCCGCGCGGCTTCCGGGGGAGCACGATCGGGATGCACCGTGACTCCGTCGTCGGCTCGAGGTAGCCGATGCCGGCGATCGCGGCCGGGCCGAAGCACTTGAACCCACGCGGCTCGAAGCTGCGGCCCTCGGTCCGGTACACCATCGCCGAGTCCCGGTATCCGGCGTTCACGATCGAGAGCAGGTCGCGCGCCGAGTCGTCCTGGCGTTTGGCGAGGCCGTTGTCGGTCTCGTCGAGCAGGAGCGCAACCGGGCCGACCTTCTCTCTCAGTCGGTACACCACCGACGGCGAGACCGAGACGGCGTTGATGCCGCGTGTGCGGAGCAGCTGGTGCAGCACCTCGAGCAGCGTCGACTTGCCCGACTCCTCGGCAGCCGACCGGATCCGAAGATAGGCCGCGATCGCGGCGGCACTCACGACGTAGCAGTGAGCGACCCACAATGCGATGGCGATCGGAGCGTGGTCCGACGTAAAGCCGATGAACCGGTTCACGTGCGAGCGGATATCGTCGAGAAGACCGGCCAGAGTCTCCCGAGGGAGTCCTTCCGTTACCTCGGCGACGAGCTCGAGGGTGGCGCGGTCGTCGTCGGGCGTCATGCCGGCCTCTTGTTGTAGTTGTGGATGAGTTCGCGCCAGTGATCTAGCTCGTCGTGATCGGGGAGCGGCCGCAGGCACGTGGGGCAGGCGTCGCGGCCTTGTCGCCGAAGCCGGCGAATAGCACCGATGACGTCGGTGGGGACGCGGATGTCCTCCTCGAACAAGTGGCCGCAACCGCGCCAGATCGCATGCTCGAGGAAGCTGGCGATATCGGACCGCCGCGCCCTGGCCGTCATCTCGAGGAGCGCGCGGCACTTGGCTCGTAGCGAGAGGGCGGGATCGTCTGCGACCAGACGCGCCGCACGTTCCCACCGGCGGATCTCGGCGATAGCCTTGTCGGCCGCGTCCGCGTCTCGGGTTATGCTCTCAGCCGGTTGCTGGTCTTGCGCACCTCCGGTTCCCAAGCCGGGGGTGCGTTCGTCTGTAGGCGGACTCATCCGGTCCCCGCCTTCCGCTCCACGCGAGCCTTTCGAACGGGTCTACGGCGGATGAGCGCGACGACGGCGCGGAGCGCGGTTGGATCCTCGACGCGAGCGGGCAAGCCTTGCGCTTCACGAGATGCGCGGACGGTCTCGCGGTCGATCACGCCGACATCCCGGCGTGCAGTGGGTCCTCGGCGAGGAGGTCCCGCGGATGACAGCCCAGAACCGCAGCGAGCCGAATGACCGTCATGCGGGAGGGGCTGCGGCGTCCGCTCTCCCAGTGGTCGACAGCGCCGGCGCTCACGCCCAGCGTCAGCGCAAGGTGCTCACGTCGCCAGCCCTTGGCCTCGCGGAGCTCCCGGAGAGCCGGGCCGTCGAAAGTGAAAAAGCCAGCCAACCTGATCCTCCTTCGGATCGGGTCGCCTGGCAGAGAGAGCGCGCCTATCGGCACACCAGCCGAGCAGCGACTTGCAGACTACATGCCTGAAGTTACACTAGTGAGAGTGATCGCGCAACCTCGGATCACCCTCACGCCCGAGTACAACTTGAAGCGGCTTAGACGTGAGATCGCGGGCCGCGAGGACGAGACGATCCTCGTCGTCGGGACCGGCGAGAAGCATCGGAAGCTTCTCAACCGACTCGCGCGGGAGATGCCGAACGTCCTGCGCGGCTTCGACGAGAACACTCGGGAGCACCTCGCGTATATCAACCCCGACGGTGACCCCCTCGCCTGGCGTCACGACGAGCCCGGGAGGGCTCCTGTCGTCACGTCGATGTACGCGCCGCAGCTCTAGGCCCGCCAGACGATCTCAACGCGAGCGGGATCGAACCTGCTCCGTCCTGGAACGCCGGGGTTCAGCACGACGCCCTCGACGACGAGAGCGAGCAGGGTCCGCCGCTCGTCGAGGCTCGCCTGCTCCCACCACGCCGCGAGCTCGTCGGCCGACGTCGGCAGCGCGGCCGCCATGGTTGCGCGCGAGCGCGAGCGAAGCTCGTCGCGGGCGTGGTCGATCCGTCCGGCCAGATCGCGGTCGGCGGCGCGGAAGGCCTCGAGCGAGATCTCGCCGGAGGAGTAGGCGCCCGCGGCCTCACGGCGACGATCCTCGAGTGCGGCAAGCTCCGCGGCTACCTCGGTGGGCGGATCGTCCGTCGCGACGCCAGCGGCAAGCGCGCGCAGCGCCGGACCGTCGAGTGCTATCAAGATAGCGTCGCGGATGAAGTCCTCGAGCGGCTCGGCCAGGTGGAACATTCGGTTGCAGCCGCCAGCGTCCACGGTGCACGCGTAACGCGGCTGACGCCGATCGTTGGGCCGAGCGACCATCGCGGCGCCGCACCGTCCGCAGCGCAACACTCCGCCGGTGAGCAAGTACCGCCTTGCCGGTGCGCGCGGGTGCGAACGATCGGCCAGGATCGCGACGACGGCCTCGTGCTGCTCCGGCGTGATGACGGCGGGCCAGACGGCCGGACCGACGACGACGCCTCGGTGCTCGCGCAGCCCGGCGATCCGCGGCGAGACGAACATCCGCTTGAGCGAGGCGACCTGCCAGTCGGTCCCCCGCGGCGAGCGCACGCCGCGATGCCGCCAGTCGAGCCAGATGCTCCGCATCGACGCGCCGGCGATCAGACGCTCAACGGCGTCGCGGATCTCGTGTGCTTCGCCCTCGCGGATGCCGACGCGGTCATCCTCGAAACCGAACGGCCGGTCTCCCCCGCCGACCGGCTTGCCGGCCTCCGCGAGCTCGCGGTGCTTGCGACGCTGCCGCTCGGCCTTGTGCTCGGACTCGTACCGCGCAGCGGCGCCGAGCATCCTGGCGACCATGCGACCGCTCGCCGTCGACAGGTCGAGCTCGCCGGCCTGGACCGTGAGCACCGCCGCTCCGGCCTGCTCGATCGTCTCGACGAACGCCTCGAGGTCGCGGGGGTGGCGGTAAATCCGATCGGGGTGCCAGGCGACGACCGCGCCGATGCGACCGGCGGACAAGTCCGCAAGCATCCGCTCGTACTCCGGCCTTCGGCGCCCCGCGTAGGCCGAGACGTCGTTGTCGACATACCGATCGGTGATGGTGAACCCGCGGGAGCGCGCGAGCTTCTCGCAGTCGGCGAGCTGCCGGCGGACGCCGAGCTCGTCGCCGATCCGGTCGTGCGAGATCCGCGCGTACACACCGGCGCGGGGCGCGACCTTGGCGGCGCGGGTGGCCATTAGCGCACCCTACGCGCGTCGGAGTACATAGGTCAACACTGTTATGCGCGAGCGACACTTCACCGGGTCGCAGGTACGACGCGCCCCCGCCGAGAAGCGCCGCGGGCGACGCCGAGTGATGCGGTGAGCGAAACGGCCGGTCGCGGACGAGCCCGTCCCCTTCGAGCAGCCCCGCGACCGAGTGCAACTGCGTGACCTCCAGCGCCTCCGGGCCCGACATCGCCGGCAAGATGGTTGCCAACCGGCGCGCAAGCATCGTCTTGCCTGCACCCGGCGCGCCGACGAACAGCGCGTTGTGTCCGCCGGCCGCGGCGACCTCCAGTGCGCGTCGCGCCTGCGCCTGGCCGCGGACCTCGGAGAGGTCGACGGTGTGGCGGCCTTCGCCCCGGGGCACGGTGCGCGCCGGCGGCGACGGCCGCCACGTCCCGCGGAAGAACCCCACCACTTCGGCGAGCGATGGAGCGCCGACGACCTCGATGCCATCGACGAGCGCCGCCTCGGTCGCGTTCATCTCGGGAACCACGACGCCGCGCAGCCCGTCGGCCGCGGCGGCGATCGACATGGAAAGCACGCCCGGCGTCGACACGAGCGTCCCCTTGAGCGAGAGCTCGCCGACGAACCCCCACCGTCGCACGCCGTCGGCCGGCGCCTGTCCCGTCGCCACGAGCACGCTCATCGCGACGGCAAGGTCGAGCCCGGGCCCATCCTTCCGGATGTTGCCCGGCGACAGGTTCACCACGACGCGGCGGAGCGGCCACTCGAGCCTTGCGCTCTCGACCGCCGGACGGATGCGATCTCGCGCGTCCTGGACCGCCGCGCCGGGCAGTCCCGTCAACGTGAGCGACGGGAGACCGCGACCGACGTGCGCCTCGACGACGACCGGGCGCCCACGAACGCCGACGACGGCGACCCCCATGACGCGCCCGTACACGGTCGCGCGACCCTAGCGTCCACCACCGACACGGCGAGCTACGTCAGAAGGCGTCTTCGAAGATCTCGACGTCGGGTCCGCGCGGTCCGAGCCACACGCTCGCCACGTCGAACCGCGTCTGCACGGCCTGGAACCGGAACGACTGCATGAACGCGTCCGCGAGCTGGCGCAACTTCCGTCGCTTGGCCCACGTGACGGCCTCGTACCCGCCGCCGAAGGCCATGCCGGTCCGTGTCTTGACCTCGCAGAACACAAGCGTGCCTCCCCGGTGCACCACGAGGTCGAGCTCGCCGATCGCGCACCGCCAGTTGCGGGCGATACCCCTGTACCCGCGGCGCTCATACACCCGCGCCGCGGCCTCCTCGCCATCGCGCGCGCGAGACAGTCGTCGATCTGTCGCGGGCACGTCCGGACGCTATCCCCCGATACCGACATCCGTGCCGTCGGCGCCGAGTGGGAGGAACGAAGGAGCGAACCCCCGAGCTACGGGGCGATCGTTGGATCGTCGTCGTGACGAAGCTCTTCCACATTCACGTCGCGGCGCGTCATCACACGCACGCTCGTAACGAACCGCGCCGGCCGGAACATGTCCCACACCCACGCGTCGCCGAGGTTCACCTCCACCCATCCCCCGTCGCGCGTTTGAACGTCCACCTGGTTGGCGAGGTAGAAGCGGCGCTCCGTCTCGATGACGTAGCGGAACATCGGGACGACGTCGCGGTATTCGCGATACAGCTCGAGCTCGCGTTGCTCCTCGAACCGCTCGATGTCGTCTTCTTCGTTCACGGGCCCGCCTCCTCGATGACGACGATCTCGGCGTTCATGTCCTCGACGGTGACATCGCCGTTGGCTCGCTCGGGCGCCACGCCATCGGCGCGTCCGAGCGCTTCGTCGAGCGACCCCGGGTAGTAGCCGGTGCGGAGGCCCTTGAACGAATACCGGTGTATCGGCGAAGGGCCGTGGCGGAACAACGCGTCGCGATGGCCCTTCGTCCCGTAGCCCCGGTTGTGGTCGAACCCGTACGCCGGGAACCGCCGGTGGTACCGATCCATCATCCGATCGCGCAACACCTTCGCCACGATCGAGGCTGCAGCGACCGATGCGGTCACCGCGTCGCCTTTTTTGATCGACAGGTTCGGCACGGGAAGCCGTCGGACCGGGAACCCATCGGTCAACACGTAATCGGGTTGAACGCTCAGCCTCGTGACGCACCGACGAAGTAGCCACACGTTCGTGCGCTGGAGGCCGCGGTGATCGATTCGTTGCGGCATGCACTTGCACACCGACCACGCGATCGCGTCTCGAACGATCCGTTCGAACGCATCTTCGCGCTGAGCCGCGGTCAGGAGCTTCGAATCGTTCACTCCTTCGAGGTCGAACCCATCCGGAAGGATCACGGCTGCCGCGAAGAGCGGACCGGCCAGCGCACCGCGACCCGCCTCGTCCACGCCGGCGATCAGACTGAACCCTTGCTCCCGAAGACCGCGCTCGTATCGAGCGAGATCGACCGGACCAGGCCCGGGCGTCCGCGCCCTGTTCGCTTCACGCACCGCGCTACCCACGCTACTGCACCCCTCCCGCCCTGGAGAGCGGCCAGATCACCACGAACGCACGACCGATCACCTTGTCGACGGGGATGAACCCGAGGCTCCCACGAGAGTCGTTCGAGTGTCCCCGGTTGTCGCCCATCACGAACAGCGAGTCGCGAGGGATCTGAACGGGGCCGAAGTCGCTCATCGACACCCGCGCCTCCCGCGTGAGGTACGGCTCCTGGAGAGGACGACCGTCGATGTACACGATGGTGTTTCGGATCTCCAGCGACTCCCCCGGAAGCCCGATCACCCGCTTGATGAAGTCCTCGTGCTCGGGCCGGGCGATCCCGATGCCCTCGGACAGCCAGTGCAGGAAGCCGCCGACCACGCCGCGGTCGGGACCTCGCCCGTCCTGCGGATCGGAGAACACGATGACGTGCCCGCGTTCCGGCTCGTACAAGACCTTGTTGACCAGGACGCGATCGCCCGGTTTGAGGACCGGCTCCATCGAGCCGGACGGGATGAAGAACGCCTGGACGACCAGGGTCTTGAGCAGGATCGCCAGCGCGAAGGCAAGGACGATGAGAACGGGAAGCTCTCGGAGGAACGACAGAACGGCCTTGCCACCGGTCGGGCGCCCGTTCGGCGTCTTGTCCGGCACCTCGCGGGTCTTCGTCCCTCCGGCCGGCCCGGCCGGGCCGATCGGCCGGTCCGTCACCTTCTAGCCCTGCTCCGCGCTCTCGCCGCTCTCGCCGCCTCCGGCTGATGCGGCCGAGGGCTCGAGCTCCGCCACACCATCGACGACGTTCCCTGCCGCGACGGTGCCCTCGTCGGCAGCCGCCTCCGAGACTTCGACCGAATCGGGGTCTGCGGAACCGTTGTCCGCCGCGGCGGCGCGACGGGCCTCGGCCGACGCGATCGCGGCCAGCTCCTCGTCGCCGAGCCGGCGCTCGCGGATCCGCGCCTTCTTCCCTCGACGCTCACGCAGGTAATACAGCTTTGCGCGACGAACGCGACCGCGGGAGACCACCTCCAGCTTGCCGATGGACGGTGAGTGGAGCGGGAACGTCCGCTCAACGCCGACGCCGAACGAGATCTTGCGAACGGTGAACGTCTCGTGCAGTCCGGAGCCCTGGCGACGGATCACCACGCCCTGGAAGACCTGGATCCGCTCCCGACCGGCCTCCACGACGCGAACGTGCACCTTGACGGTGTCACCCGGACGGAATTCGGGCTGGTCCGTGCGGAGATAGGCTCGGTCGACGAGATCGGTCTTGTTCATGGCGGGAGTCTCATCGTAACAGGCACGCCCGAGGCTCCCGGGGAAGTCGTTCGCTCAGCGTTCAAGCAGGTCGGGGCGGTTGCGACGGGTCTTCTCGACCGCAGCCTCGCGTCGCCACCGCTCGACAGCCGCGTGGTCCCCCGAAAGCAGAACCTCGGGTACGCGCATCCCTCTGAACTCCGCCGGCCGCGTGTAGTGCGGATGGTCGAGGAGGCCGTCAGCGCCAAAGGAGTCGCGCTCGTGCGACTCCTCCCGTCCGATGACGCCTGGAACGAGCCGGGTCACTGCCTCCAGCACGACGAGCGCCGGGAGCTCTCCGCCTGAGAGCACGTAGTCGCCGATCGAGACCTCCTCGGCGCCGAGACCCTCCACGACGCGCTCGTCGATTCCCTCGTACCGTCCGGCGATCAAGACCAGCCACGGTTCCTTCGACAGCTCGCGGACGAGCGCCTGATCGAGACGCCGACCGGCCGGCGACATCACCAACAGGCGCTTCGGTTCATTGCCGAGCGACTCGACCGCGCGAAAGACCGGCTCCGGCTTCATCACCATTCCCGGGCCTCCGCCGTACGACTCGTCGTCCACCTGCCGATGCCGGTCCGTCGTGTGATCACGGACGTCGTGCACCCGAACGTCGAGCGTGCCGGCGTCGATCGCCTTGCCGAGCAAACTCTCGCGAAGAGGGCTGTCGAAGATCGACGGGAAGATGGTCAGGACGTCGACGCGCACGAACGCATCATTCCACGGTGAGTCCGGCGATCTCGCGGACGACGATGCGCTTGGCGCCAACGTCGACGGAGAGGAGCACGTCGTTCAACACGGGCACAAGCGTTTCACGACCTTCGCCGTCGACCACCGACCAGACGTCGTTCGCGGCGGTGTGGATCACCTCGCGAACCATGCCGAGCGCGCGACCTCGGTCCGTCTCGACGGCGCACCCCTCGATCTGGTGATCCCACCACGATCCTTCGGGAAGAAAGGGAGACGACGATTCGGGAACGACGAGGAGCGCCCGCTGGAGTCTCTCCGCCTGCTCTCGGTCTCGAACCTCGCGGAACCGAACGAGCAGCCGGCCGCGATGCGGCCTCGACGACTCGACGGTCAGGGTCCGCCCATCTTCCAGCCACAGCGTCGCGCCGGGGGCGAAACGATCTTCGACCTCCGACAGCACGAGAACCGTTAGCTCGCCCTGGACCCCGTGGGCGCGAGCGACCCGGCCGACCGCGACGGTCGGCTCGTCCACGAGTGCCTAGTCCGCGATCTCGACGTGCGTGTGCCGAACGCCGGCCCGAAGACCCGCGGCCTTCACCACCGTTCGCAGCGCACGGGCGGTTCGGCCGCCCCGGCCGATGACCTTCCCCATGTCGTCCTGGGCCACGCGGAGCGTGAGGAGAACACCACGATCGTCGGCGGCCTCCGTCACTTCGACCGAGTCCGGCTCATCGACGATCTCGCGCGCGAGGTACTCGAGAAGATCCCTGAGACCGTCCGAAGGGGCTTCTGCCACGGGGTCAGCTCGCCTTCGCGGCCGCCTTCGTCCCCTTCTCGGTGGTGCCCTCGCCCTTTGACCCGGCGAACTTCTCCCAGATGCCCGTCTTGGTCATGAGCACCTTGACGGTGTTCGAGGGCTGTGCCCCGACGCGGAGCCAGTGCAGGGCCCGTTCCTCGTCGATCTCGATGATCGAGGGATCGTCGAGCGGGTGATACCTGCCGATGTTCTCGAGGAACCGGCCGTCACGAGGACTTCGCTGGTCCGCGACGACGACGCGGTAGAAGGGCCGCTTGGTCTTCCCCATCCGCCGCAGCCTGATCCGTACCGCCATCTCTCCTCCTGACTCGGGGGCCACGCTCGCGCATCCGCGCTCGCTCCTTGGACCCCCGAACCCCCGCTCCTATCCCAGGCCGGGGAGGTTCGGCATGCCCGGGATCCGGGGCATCCGCTTGCCGCCCAGCATCGACTTCATCATCTTGCGCGCCTGCTCGAACTCCTTGAGCAGGGCGTTCACCTCAGCGGTCGTCGTCCCCGACCCTCGAGCGATCCGGAGGCGCCGGGGCCCGCCGATCATAGCGGGATCGCGTCGCTCTTCCCTGGTCATGGACCTGATGATCGCCTCGGCGCGCGCCATGTGACCGTCGTCGACCTGGAGGTCCTTCAGCGCGTTCTTGCCGCCCGGAACGCCGGGGAGCATCGCCAGCAGATCCTGGAGCGGCCCGAGCTTGCGCACCTGTTCCATCTGCTCGAGGAAGTCCTCGAGCGTGAACGACGCGTCCATCATCTTCTTGGCCGCATCCGCCGCACGCTCGGCGTCGAGGTTCTCCTGCGCCTTGTCGATCAGCGAAAGCACGTCGCCCATGCCCATGATCCGCGAGGCCATCCGGTCCGGATGGAACGGCTCGAGGTCCGCCGGACGTTCGCCCGTTCCGGCGAAGAACACCGGTCGCCCCGTCACGGCCGTGATCGACAGCGCGGCGCCCCCCCGGGCGTCGCCGTCGAGCTTGGTCAGGACGAATCCGGTCGTGTCGATCTCGCGCATGAAGGCCCGCGCCTGGACGACGGCGTCCTGTCCGGTCATCGCGTCGCACGCCATCAGGACGTGGTGCGGCCTGATGGCGTCCTTCACGCGCCGCGCCTCGCGCATCATGTCCACGTCGACGTGGAGACGACCGGCCGTGTCGACGATCACGACGTCGAAGCTCTCGCGCTGCGCGTGCTTCAGCCCCGACTTCGCGACCTTGACGGCGTCCTTGCCTTCGGAGACGACCGGTACGTCGATCTCTCGGCCGAGCGTCACGAGTTGGTCGACGGCAGCGGGGCGCCACAGGTCGGCGGCGACGAGGAGCGGACGTTTGCCCTTTTCCTTGTACATGCGCCCGAGCTTCGCGCACGCGGTCGTCTTCCCCGAGCCCTGGACTCCCGCCATCATGATCACCGCGGGCTTCGCGCCCGACAGCTGAAACGTTGCCTGCGTTCTGCCCATCGTCTCCTGGAGCTCGTCGCGGACCACCTTGATCACCTGCTGCGCCGGCGTGAGGCTATTCATCACCTCTTCGGATAGCGCCCGCGTTCGAACGCGCTGGAGCAGGTCGTCGGCGACCTCGACGGCGACATCCGCATCGAGCAGCGCGGTGCGCATCTCGTCCAGAGCGCTATCCACCTGCTTCGGGTGGAGCTTCCCGCGCGTGCGCAGCTTCTTGAAGATGCCGTCGAGACGGCCGGTCAAGGTGTCGAACATCGGAACGAGATTACGACGTCTCGAGAACGCGCTCGACGGTGTTCAGCAACGCCGTGGGCGAGAACGGCTTCGTGAAGTACTCGTCCGCGCCCAACGACAGGACGAACGCGCGACCCTCTTCACCCGTTGCGGTCACCACGATCACGCGGACGTTTTTCGTGGCGGGGTCGTTCTTGAGCTCGGCCAGCACGTCGGCGCCGCTCGCGCCGGGGATGTTCAGGTCCAGGAACATCAGGTCGGGCGGCTGCGTCTTGGCCATCTCGAGCGCCCTCGCGCCGTCGGGCGCCTCGCGGATCTCGAACCCCTCGTGCTCGAGGATCAGCCGCATCGCTTCACGCATCGTCGCGTGATCCTCGACGATCAGGATGTCGGCCTTGGTCGTCGTGCTCATGCGCTCAGCAGCCGATCCGCGAACGTGCGCGGCTCGAACGGCTCGAGGTCCTCGATCGCCTCGCCCATGCCGATGAGCTTGACCGGCAGGCCGAGCTGTTCGCGAACGGCCAGGACGAATCCTCCCTTCGCCGTGCCGTCGAGCTTTGTCAGCGCCACGCCCGTTACCTCGACTGCGTCGGTGAACGCCCTCGCTTGGGCGATGCCATTCTGACCCGTCGTCGCGTCGAGTACGAGCAGGGTCTCGTCGGGTGGCCGGCCGGCAGCCTTCTCCAGGACGCGGCGTACCTTCCGTAGCTCGTCCATCAGCGGCTGTTTGGTGTGAAGGCGCCCCGCCGTGTCGACGATCAGGACGTCCGAGCCCCGTGCCTCTGCCGCCTTGACCGCGTCGAAGGCTACCGACCCCGGGTCCGCGCCGCGTTGCTGCGTGACCAGATGGGCATCGGCACGACGCGCCCAGACGTCCAACTGCTCGGATGCGGCCGCGCGGAAGGTGTCGCTTCCGGCGAGGCTTACGGATCTGCCGGCCCGCGCCAGTCGGGAGGCGAGCTTGCCGATCGTCGTGGTCTTCCCCGAGCCGTTCACGCCGACCACCATGATCACCGCGAGACGTCCCTCCGGCAGGTCGAGGGCACCATCACCGGCGAGGATCTCGGCCACCTCGTCCGAGACGAGCTCGACGGGGTCGGATCCGGACGTGTAGCGGTCGCGAACGGCCGAGACGACGCGGCCGGCCGTCGACGGACCGACGTCGGCCTTCACCAAGAGCTCTTCGAGCCGTGCCCACGGGTCGTCGACGGCCCCGCCGAACAGCGACCGGATCCGCGCGCTCAGCGTTTCGGTCCGCCGCGGCGGCGGAACTTCGACGGGGGCCGGCCTGGTGCGAGGCACCACGCTCTCCGTCGTGGCGCCCCGCCGCCCCGAGACGCGCAAGACGAGTATCGCCGCGATGAAGATCGCCACGACGACGACAGGGATCCACCAGAGCTCCACGAGCGCGCAGGCTAGCCGACGGGGTTCGACTCGGGTACGACGGCGCCGCGGGGTGTTGGCGCCGTCTCGATCCCGTCCGTGAGCTGATCCAGCCGCTGCGCGAGGACGCGCGACGTACCGTCCTTCGACATCGAGATGCCGTACATGATCCCGGCGACCTCCATCGTCCGTTTCTGGTGCGTCACGATGATGACCTGCGACTCGGCGGCGAAGCCCTCCACCAGCTTGATGAATCGGTGCAGGTTGATGTCGTCGAGCGCGGGTTCGACCTCGTCCATCAGGTAGAACGGGCTCGGCCGAGCCTTGAAGATCGCGAACAGGAACGCCAGCGCGGTCAGCGCGCGCTCGCCGCCCGACAGCAGACTGATGCGCTTGACGCGCTTGCGGCCGGGGCGAGCCTCGATCTCGATACCCGTGTTCAGCAGGTCACCCGGCTCGGTCGCAATGAGTCGTCCCTCGCCGCCCGGGAACAACTCCGCGATCAGCCGTTCGAACTCCGCCGCCACGTCGCGGTACGCCGCCTCGAACGTCGTGGCGATCTCCATCTCGACACGCTGGATCACCTCGAGCAGATCTCTCCGCGCCTTGCGAACGTCGTCTAGCTCTCGCTGCATGAAGTCGTACCGCTCCTGCATCGCCTCGAACTCGCCGCCCGCGAGCAGGTTGACGCGGCCGAGCAGTCCGAGACGTCGCTGAACGAGCTCCGCTCGCCGCTCGATCGTGGACACCGTGGCTTCCTCGGTGAGCTCGGCCACCGCGTCGTTCGGCTCGCGCTGGTGTCCCTCGCGCAAGAGGCGCTCCGCGTCCCGGATGCGGCGTTCGAGGTCACCGCGGAGCCGATCTTCGTCCTGATAGTCCTCGCGAAGACGATCGAGCTCCGTCGACGCGTCGCGCCACAGGCGATTCGACTCGGCCTCCTCCTCCGTGGCTGCGCGGTCCGCTTCTGCGGCGGCGATGCGGGCAGAGGCCGCGGCCTCGAGCGCGGTCTCGGCGCTCGAGAGTCGCCCCTCGGCATCGGCGCGCTCGTTCCGAGCGGTTTGGAGCGTCGTCCGGAAGGTGTCCTCGTCCTGCCCGGCGAGCGCGTCGCGCTCGCCGCGCGCCGCCGCCAGCCGCTCCTCGACCCCGGCGCGATCTCGTCGAAGCGTCTCAACGGCGACTCGCGCTTGCACCGGCGGCTCGGGGGCCTGCGGCAGGTCCGGAACCTCGTGCGTCATCGGCTCCGCCGCGGCGAGCGCGTCGCGCCACGCCGCTGCCGCGTCGTCCAGGCCGGCGAGCCGTTGCGAGAGGAGCTCGTCCTCCTTGGCGATCGACGCGATCTCCGCGTCGACCCGAGCGATGCGATCCGCGGCTCGCGTGATCATCGCGTCCGAGCGCTCGATCTGCTCGGTCAGCTCGTCGATCTCGGTGGCGATGGCGTCGAGCCGTTCGCGTCGCGGCCTCGCCGACGACGTCGCTCGCGCCAGGTCGTGTTCGACGACGTTCAGCTCCCGCCGGATCTCCGCTCCGCGCGAGTCCGCGACCGCAGCCGTCCGGATCACCGCGGGTCCGAGTAGGACCCCTTTCGGCGTGACGAACGACGCCTTGGGATGCCTCCGATGCTTCTCGGTCGCTTCCACGAGCGTCTCGGCAAGGTAGATGTCCGCCAGCACGGTCGTGACCAGACCGCGCGCGGACGCATCCGCGTCGACGACGCTCAGCAGGGTGCGCTCGCCCGGCAGGACGGACGCCGTCGGACCCCCTCCCGCGATGGTGAGCGTGGCGCCGTCTCCGTCCGCCGCGTCCCCGATCGCAAGCTCCTCGTCGGCGTAGACGACCGCGTCCGACAGTGGCCCGAGCCCGGCGCGCAGGGCTCGTTCCCATCCCTTCTCCGCGCGGACGAGCTCGCCGAGCAGACCGAGCGCGCGCTCCTTGTGACCCGTGATGAAGCGCCGGCCCGGCGTCTGTTCCAGGTCCTCCAGCCGCGCACCGAGCACGTCGCGCCGATACTCATGACGCCGCAGCGTCTGTTCGAGCGTTTCCACCGCCGCCGCCACTGAGTGGCGTTCGCGTTCGAGCTCGGCGCGCCGTTCCGACAGCGGCGCCGTCTCTGCGTCGAGGCGCTCGACCTCGTCGCCCAGGCTCTCGCGTTCGCGTTCGGCGACCGTCCGACGTTCCCGAACGTTCGCAATCCCCTCCTCGAGCCGCGCCCGTTCACGCTCGTACGACGCGAGCGAGCGCCTGAGCGTCTGCATCTCGGCGCGATGCGCCGCCGCCTCCTCGAGGGCGCGGCGCCGCTCCTCTTCGACATGCAATCTCATCTCGGCCGCGGAGAGGAACGCGCGTTCGGCCTCGTCCAGCTCGCGTTCGCGCGTGGCCATCTCATCGGCCAGGTCAGCCGCTCGGCGTTGAAGCCCGAGCACCTCGGTCTCGAGTGAAGAGAGTCGTGCTCCCCGAGAACCTTGCGCCGCAAGTGTCTCACGTGCCTCTGACTCGAGCTCCACCGCGCGCCTCAGCTCGAGCTCGGCTGCGGACTTCGCCGCCTGCGCGTCGCGAAGGCGTCCCTCGGATTCCTGGAGCGCCCACACCGCGCGTGCACGGTCGTCCGCCGCTGCGGCGACCCGCGCATCCAGCGAGTCGAGCCGCTCGCGCGCCGCCGTACGTCGTGCCAGCCCCTCCTGCCATCCGCCGCTCCGGCTCTCGCGCTCGTTCAACAGCTCCCGCAGACGCGCGGCGGCGAGCTGCACCGCGAGCGCGTCGGCCTCCGCGGTGAGCTCCTCATGGCGCCGCGCCACCTCGGCTTGTTGCTTGAGCGGCTTCAGTTGCCGCCGCAGCTCGGCCTGGACGTCTTTCAGCCGCAGTAGGTCTTGATCGAGTCCGCTGAGCTTGCGCTCGGCACGCTCCTTGCGTTTGCGATGCTTCGCCACACCGGCTGCTTCCTCGACGTAGCGGCGTCGGTCCTCGGGGCGTGCCGACAGCACGTCCTCCAGCTGACCTTGCCCGACGACGGTGTGCAGACCGCGACCGATGCCGCTCTCGGAGAGCAGCTCCTGCACGTCGAGCAACCTGACGACCTGACCGCCGATGCGGTACTCGCTGTCGCCCGAGCGGAAGATCGTGCGAGCGATCTCGATCTCGGTCATCGGTACAGGGATCAGCCCGGCGGAGTTGTCGATCACCAGCTTCACCTCGGCCATACCCAGCGCAGGACGCTGTGGACTTCCGGCGAAGATCACGTCGGCCATCTGCCCGCCGCGAAGCGCTCGAGGCCCCTGCTCCCCAAGCACCCAGCTGATCGCGTCGACGAGGTTGGACTTACCCGACCCGTTGGGGCCGATGATCACCGAGACGCCCGGCGCCAGTTCCAGCGTGGTCTTGTCGGCGAACGACTTGAAGCCTCGGACCTGCAGGGATCGGAGGAACATCGAAAGGCGATGCTAGCAGCGGCTTTGCGCCCGGCCTCGCATTTCCGAGCCCGAACTTCGGGCCGACAGGATCAGTGCACCACGCGGAACGAGATGTCCCCGACGGGGTCCTCGGCGACCGCCTCGACCTCGTCGATACGAGCGAGCTCCGGTCCGCTGCGGCACCAATCGACCATCCGGTCTACGGCGTCGTTCGTTCCTTCGAACGCGGCCTCGACGCCACCGTCCGAACGGTTCCGCACGTAGCCGCCGACGCCGGCCTCGCGAGCGAGACGCGCGCACGTAGCTCGAAAGAAGACGCCCTGAACGCGACCCGACACGACCACACGGGTTCGTTTCACCGTCGGCATACTAGGTTCGTGATCCAGTACGACCCTCGGACGGCCCTGATCGTCGTCGACGTGCAGAACGATTTCGCCGACCCGAGGGGCAGCCTGTACGTGCGACGCGGCGAGGAGGTCGTTCCGTTCGTGAACCGTGAGATCGAGCGCGCCTTCGATGGCGGCGCGTCGGTCGTGTACACGCAGGACTGGCATCCCCCGGTCACTCCGCACTTCCGGAAAGACGGCGGCATCTGGCCCGTCCACTGCGTTCGAGATACGTGGGGAGCGCAGTTCCACCCGGGACTCCGCGTCGCCGAGAGCGCGACGATCGTTCGCAAGGGTGAGGACGGCAGTGACGGTTACTCCGGGTTCAGCGTGCGCCATCCCGAGACCGGCGACGTCCGCGCGACCGAGCTCGAGTTCATCCTTCGCCAACGAAGCGCCGACTCGCTCGCGATCGCCGGCCTGGCCACGGACTACTGCGTGGTCGAGACGACGCTCGATGCGATCCGATTCGGACACGATATGACGGTGCTCGTCGACGGGGTCCGCGCGGTGGACTTGCGGGACGGCGACGGCGAACGCGCCCTCGAGCGGATGCGCGCAGCCGGAGCGGAGCTGGACTAGGTCAGCTCTGGCACTGGGGGCAGAAGTACGCGTTCCGCCCCGAGATCTTGACGGCCTGGATCGGCGTTCGACACCGGCGGCACGGGAGCCCGGCCCGTCCGTACACCTTCAACTCGTTCTGGAACTCCCCCGGCTTGCCGAACAGATCCATGTACGCCTCGTCGTCGAGCGTCGTGCCGCGGAATCGGATCGCCTCCTGCAGCACCTCCTGCATCGCTCGGTACAGGCGCCGGACCTCCTGCGAGGACAGCGAATCGGAGAGCCGGTCGTATCGCAGACCTGCGCCGAACAGCACTTCGTCCGAGTAGATATTCCCCAGGCCGCTCACGAACTTCTGGTCCATGAGCAGCTGTTTCATCTTCGTCGCGCGCTGCGTGAGCGCGCCGCCGAACGCGTTCCACGTGAAGACGTGATCGAGCGGGTCGATCGCAATGTGCTGTAGCTCCCTCACCTTGCCCAGCTCGTCCGCGCCCGTCACGAACATCTCGCCGAACGTGCGCGGGTCGACGAAGCGTAGGTCGCCGCCTTGGACGAACGTGATCACGACGTGTGTGTGCTGGGGGAGGGGCACGCGCTTGGTGCCGCGCACGAACTGTCCGGACATCCCGAAGTGCACGACGAGGACGTCGCCGTCATCCATGTGAAGCAGGACGTACTTACCGCGGCGCTCGGCCTTGGTGAACTTCCGGCCCACGACCCGGTCGGTGAACTCCTTGCGCTTTCCGTGACGTCGGATCACGCGCATCGCATTCCTCGACGCCCGGACGTCGGCCGTTGCCACCTTGCGTCCGACGACGTCCTTTTCCAAGTCGCGCCGCATGACCTCGACCTCGGGGAGTTCCACTTACCTCGCCTTCTTCCGTACCGCCGCGGGCTGGGCGTCAGTCCTCGCCGTCGCGCCGGCGTGCGATTCCAGGCTCTGGGTGCGGCGGGCGCCGTCCCGCTCGGTCAGTCGGACGTACGCCTGGTGTGCGGCCTCCTGTTCGGCCTCCTTTTTCGAGCGGCCCATGCCGCTCCCGAGCTCCCGTCCACCGAGGAACACCGTCGCCGTGAACTCCTTCTCGTGATCTGGGCCTCGCTCGCTGATGCGGTACTCGGGGAGCGAGTGCAGATCCGCCGACGCCAGCTCCTGAAGGATCGTCTTGTAATCGCGGCCGCCTTCGCCGCGCACGTACGCGATCATCCGTGGCCTGAACACCCGCACGATCAGCTTGCTTGCCGCGTCGAGTCCTCGGTCCAGGTAGACGGCGCCGAGAAGCGCCTCGAGCGCATCGGCGAGGATGCTGCTCTTGTCTCGCCCTCCGCTGCCCTCTTCGCCCTTCCCAAGGAGTACGTACCTCCCGATCCCGAGATCGCGTGCGACGTCGGCCAGCGCGCCCATGTTCACGATCGCCGCACGCAGCTTCGCCAGCTCACCCTCCGTCATCTCGGGGAACTCACGAAACGCCATGTCGGTGACGACGATGCCGAGGACGGCGTCGCCCAGGAACTCCAGGCGTTCGTTGTGGGCGTGCGTGTCGTTCTCGAACGCGTATGAACGGTGCGTGAGTGCGATCTCGCGCAGCGCGGCGTCCTTGAACCGAACGCCGAGCAACCGGTCGAGCGCCTGATCGTTGTGCCCGTTCGCCGCTCCTGCGCGCGAGGCTCTCTTCGTTCGGCCCCGCGCTCCGCCCTTCGAGGCCTGGGAATCAGCAGCGGGTGTCACGCCGTCACTCGACCTCCACCGCTTGGCGCCCTGCGTAGTAGCCGCAGTTCGAGCAGACGCGGTGCGGAAGCTTCGGCTGGTGGCACTGCGGGCACTCCGAGTAGGTCGGCGGTTGCGCCTTCCAGTTGGCCTTTCGCTTGGCGCTCCTCGTGTGGGACTGGCGTCGCTTCGGAACCGGCATCGATCCTGTCCTTTCTGTTGGTCGCGGTCAGCTTTCGGCGTGGCGTGGGGATGGGCCTGCGCCCTCGTCGGATGGAACATCCGGCGCGTCGATGAGGAGTCCGGCGAGCGCGGACCACCGCGGATCCGTCGTGTCGTGGCCCGGGCACTCTCCGAGGTTGCGGTCTCCGCCGCATACGGGGCACAGCCCCAGGCAGTCCGGCTTGCACAGCGGCGAGAACGGCATCTCCAGCACGACCGCGTCTCGAACCATGGGCTCGGGGTCGAGGCTCAGGTCCGGGTCGATCGCGTAGTCGTCCTCGGGTCCTGGCTCGCGCGCGAACATCTCCTCGACCGCGAGATCGAAGTCGCGTGCGAACTCCTTCAGACATCTGGCACAGCGCATCGTGAACCGCCCGGAGATGCTTCCGTGAACGAAGATCCCGTCGAGGACGCTCTCGAGCGTGAGGTCACCCTCGATCGGTTCGTCCTCGCGGACGTCGGCGAGCTCGGTGTGCAGACCGGGAACGCCCTCCTCGACGCGAACGCTCTTCGAGGCGCCGGGGTGTTCGATCAGGTCGCGCACATCGATGGGGCGCATCATGCGCCCTCGTCCTCGAGCATCGGCATCTGGACGTCGGGACCGATCTCGACGTTGGTCGTGGGAACGGAGCCGCGGAGCTTCTCGCGCCCCGCCTGAACCTGGTCGATCGTCCGGCTGATCGACTGGTTGGTCTCGATCACGTCCTCGAGGATCCGCTGCAGCGCGCCCTCGAGCTGCGCGAGCTTCGCGTCGACGTAGTCCTCCGACTCCAGACGGAGCCGGCGACCGTCCTCGCTTGCTTCCTGCACGATGCGCTGCGCCTCCTCCTGCGCGCGCTGCACGACCGCCTCGTGGGAGGCCATTCGCAACTGCTCCTCGCGCGCGGCTTCGACCATCGCCTCCGTGTCGCGGCGAGCCTTCGCCAAGAGCTCCTCACGGTCCTTCACGATCCACCGTGCCTGCTTGATCTCGTCCGGGAGCGAGTCCTTCATCTGCGTGATGAGCTCGAGCACCTCGTCGCGGTTCAAGAGTGCTGACGACGACAGCGGCATCGACTTCGCGTCGCGCACGAGCTCCTCAAGCTGCTGGATCCGGGCGGAAAGGTCCATGCCTACGCGAACCTCTCCTTGAGGCGCTCGGCGACGACGGGAGGAACGAGGCCGCTCACTTCTCCGCCCAGCTTCGCGACCTCCCTCACCAGGGAGGACGACAGGAACGACCACTGCGGCGCTGTGGTCATGAACAGCGTCTCCACGCCGGCGAGCGAGTGGTTCATCTGCGCCATCTGGATCTCGTACTCGAAGTCGGTCACCGCGCGGAGGCCCTTGACGACGACGTCCGCGCCGCGCTGAGTCGCGTATTCCACGAGCAATCCGGAGAACGCCTCGACCTCGACGTTGTTGAGGCCCTGCGTGACCTCCTTGAGCAGGGTGACGCGCTCCTCCGCGGTGAACAGCGGTTGCTTGGAGGGATTGTCGAGCACGCCGATGATCAGCGCGTCGAAGCGCTGAGCAGCACGTTCGATGATGTCGAGGTGACCGTTCGTCACGGGGTCGAACGTCCCCGGACACAGGGCGGTCAAGCCCATCTATGCCTCCCGGAGGATCAGTACGGCGGTGTCCCCGTACTCAAGACGCCTTGCGACGAGCCAGTGTACTGGAATGACAGGCGTGAAACTCCTGGAGCCACGGGTGAGAACGACCGCCCCGCCGGCCTGCACCCACCCGTCGGAGAGGCCTTCGAGCACGCCCTCGACCGCCGCGACGTCGGCGTCGTAGGGCGGGTCGGCCAGGACCAGGTCGAACCTGCGGGCCGGAGCGCTCCTTCGGATGACGAACCCGGAGACCTCGGATGAGACGACCTCGGCGCGTTGGGCCAGGCGGGTCCGATCGAGGTTCTGGTGGATGGTGCGGAGGGCGGCCCTGCTCTGCTCGACGAACGTCGCGCGCTCGGCCCCCCGCGAGAGCGCCTCGATCCCGAGCGCCCCGGTTCCGGCATACAGGTCGAGGACGTCGGCGCCGGGGACGTCTGCGCCGATGCTCGAGAACAGCCCCTCCCTGGCGCGGTCGGAGACGGGCCGAACTCCCGACGGAACGGACGCGAGCCGGACGCCCTTCGCGGTCCCGGCGATCACGCGCACGTGCGGAAGCTACACAGCCTCCATCACGCGGCGGGGCTAGACGACCCCGGCCTCGTTCGCGTGCCGAACGAGCTCGGCGCGGGTGCGAAGGCCGAGCTTGCGCATGACGCTCGCGCGGTGGTTCTCGACGGTTCGCACAGAGACGAACAGCATCGAGGCGATCTCGGCGTTCGTGTGCCCGAGCGCGATGAGGCGCAGCACCTCGCGTTCGCGCTCGCTGAGGTCGTCGATGGCACGCGCCCGGACGCGACCGGGCGTGTCGCGCCACCGAGCGAGCGCGGCGCCCAGCGAGGGCTGGAGGTATTCCGAGCCAGCAGCGACGCGCCGAACCGCGTCGACGAGCTCCGTCGAGGCCGTCTCCTTCAGGAGGTAGCCGCTCGCGCCGGCGGCGAGACACATCTGCACGTCCGTCGGGTTGTCCACCATCGTCAGCACCAGGATCGCGGCGGCCGGGTGCCGTTGCTTGAGACGGCGGACCACCTCGGCCCCCCGCTCGTCCGGAAGCATCAAGTCCGCGACGACGACGTCGGCACGGACGTCGAGCGCCACTGCGTCGTCGACCGAACCGGCCTCGGCCACGACGGTGACACCGTCCTGTCGTTCCAGAAGTGCGCGCAAGCCCTCTCGGACGACAACGTGGTCGTCGATCAGGAGCACGCCGATCGTGGCGCCGTTCACGCGTTCACCCTCCCCGGGACAGCGGTGCGTGTGACGTTCGGCGCATCCTTGATCGGAACCTCGAGCCGGATCCTGGTCCCTGCCCCGGTAGCCGACTCGACCACGAGCCTGCCCTCGACGAGCTCGGCGCGCTCGCGCATGCCGATCAATCCGAGTCCCCGTCCCGGCTGGATCGAAGCCGGATCGAACCCCCTGCCGTTGTCTTCGACGAGCGTCGTCAGCATGCCGTCGTTCCGCCGCATCACGATCGAGATCGCCTCGGCGCGCGCGTGCTTCTGCGCGTTGTGGACGGCCTCTTGCACGACGCGATACACGACCGCCTCGGACTCCGGGGGAAGCCGAAGCTCCCCGATCTCCTCGTGCAAGTCGACGAGGACGTCCGGGACGGAGACGTCCTCCGCGAGTCGGCGCACCGCCGGTACGAGGCCGAGTCGTTCGAGCTCGGGTGGGCGGAGGCTCCACACGAGCTGACGGCTGTCCGCGATCGCGCGCCGGACGAGCTCGGTCACGCGAACGGCGCGGGGCCTCGCTCGCGGCGGGACCTCCAGCTCCAAGTCTGATGCGAACAGCGAGATCGACGTGAGCAGCTGGCCGAGGCCGTCGTGGAGTTCGAGCGCCACACGTTCGCGCTCTTCTTCCTGGGCCCGGACGATGCGGTGCAGCATCTGTTGCCGTTCCTGAGCCAGCTGCTCGAGCTGCGTCGCGCGTTCCGCCAGCGCGTCTCGCAACAGGGCCTGCCTGAACGCGATGGCGAGCTCGGAGCCGACCTCCGACGCGATGTCGGCCGCCTCCTCGTCGAACACGCCCGGCTCCATCGACGAGAGCATCAACGCACCGAGCTGTCCCTCGTCCGCCTTGAGCGCCACGGAGAGCGTGCTCCGGACGCCGACGCTTCGCGCCATCGCCGCGGACGGAGTCGGGGTATCGACCTCTTGCAGGTCGTCTGTGACCAGCACGTCGTGCGAGAGCAGCTCTCGCACGACATCGTCCGGTATGTCGGTGGCCGAATCCGGAACGGGACCGAGCGAGTCGGAGAAGTGGCGTACGGCGACGGACGTGAGCCTTCCGGTCGCCGCGTCGACGAGCGCGACGGTTCCCCCATCGAACGGCACGAGGCGTCGGAGGTGTTCGAGCGCCTGTCCCGCCATCTCGTCGATCGACGTCGCCGCCAGGACGTCGCGGTCCACCTGATGCAGCAGCTCCAGCCGCGTGGCCAGACGGAGCTGCCGGTCGAGCGCTCGCCGCCTGTCCTGCTCGGCCTGCCGCCGGTCCGAGATGTCCTCGATGACGCCGAGCATGCCGGAGATCTCACCGTCGGCGTCGCGGAGGGCGGCAACCGAGAGGCTGACGTCGATCCGAGATCCGTCCTTGCGCATCCGCGTCGTCTCGAACCCCGCGATGCGTTCACCCGCGAGCTCCCGCCTCATCAGGTCGGCGAACTCCTGCTTCTTGTCGGGCGGCAGGTACGGCAGTGGTTGGCCCACGATCTCCGCCGCGGTCCACCCGAACATCTGCTCGGCTGCGGGGTTCCAGTGGCGGACCCGGCCGTCGGACTCGATGACGATGATGCCGAGCGGGGAGGCGCTGAAGACCCCGCCGAGAGACTGGGTGAGCTCGTGC
Source organism: Actinomycetota bacterium (assembly GCA_035640355.1). Lineage (NCBI taxonomy): Bacteria > Bacillati > Actinomycetota > Actinomycetota bacterium. Next base: position 90,547 of record DASQWI010000017.1, on the reverse strand, counting down.
AGCGCCGCGTCCTGGACACGTTGCGGCGTGATGTCGACCATCAGGCCCTGCCACTGCGAGGGACGCCCGCTGTCGGCGGGGATCAGAACGGCCTCGTCGTGGATCCAGACGATGCCGCCATCGCGTCGGCGTGCGCGATACTCGATGCTCAGTACGCCCGTCTCGTCCGCGACATCGCTCGCGGCCAGGACGGCCTCGCGGTCGTCCTCGACGATCACGCGTTGCCACAGGTCGTCGTCGGTCATCCACTCGTCCGGCTTGTAGCCCAAGAGCTCCTCGAGCTGCGGGGCAACGTAGATGCAATGCGTTCGTTTCGGATCGTCCCGGTCGACCTCGTTCAGCCATACAACGCCGGGGACGCGTTCGACGAGCAGGCGGTTCCGATGTTCAGACTCCCGCAACGCGTCATCAGCCGCGTCGACCTCGCCCTGCGCGAGCTGCCACTCCCGCCTGAACCGCCGGATACATAGCCACACCACGCCCGTCGAAGCCAGGACGAAGACCGCCTCCTTGGCGATGCCGACCGAGCGCGCCAGGGGATCCTCGAGCAGCATGTGCAGCGCGATGTCCAGGCCGACGACCCACATCGAAGCGACCAAGGCGTACGCGAACGCCGCGCGAACCGCGAAGCGGTGCGCGCGCTCGGTGGGCGTCGCGCCGGTTGGTGCCCGAGGGAACATCTCCCCAATCCCTCGGGCGGAATCGTGCTCATCTGTAGGGCCGGAGGCGTAGGCCGTCCCGACGGTGATCCGTCCTCGCGTCTCTCTACGAGCTGAACAGCCAGTCGATCGAATGCTCGAACCGCGCCCGGAGCTCCCCCATCAGCGCCGGGTGATCCTCGAGCCCCGGGTCGGCCTCGATCACCTCGAACGCGCGGGCGCGGGCCCGCCGGACGAGGTCAAGGTCCTCGGCCAACCGCGCGAGCTTGAGGTCGGGCAAGCCCGACTGCTTCACGTCGAACAGCGTCCCCTCCCCCCGGAGGCGGAGGTCCTCGTCGGCGAGCTCGAACCCGTCCGTCGTCCGCACCATCGCCAGCAGTCGCGCCCTGGCGTCGTCGTTGTCCGGCGTGCTCTCGTCGAACAGGATGCAGAACGAGGCGTGTTCGCCGCGGCCGATCCGTCCGCGCAACTGGTGGAGCTGCGCGAGGCCGAACCGCTCCGCGTTCTCGACGAGCATGACGGTTGCGTTCGGCACGTCCACGCCGACCTCGATCACGGTCGTCGAGATCAGAACGTGGTGCTCACCGGCGCGATACGCCTCCATGCGTCGCTCCTTCTCCGCGGGTCGCATGCGCCCATGCAACAGCTCGACGGAAAGATCGGGGAACACCTTGGTCGCCAGGCGTTCGGCCTCGACCTCAGCCGCGCGAACCTCGGTCTTGTTCGCCTCGTCGATCGCCGCGCAGACCACGAACGCCTGCCGCCCCGCGGCGACCTCCCGGCGGACGACGTCGTACGCAGCCTCGCGCTCCTCCGCACTACGCGCGATGCGCGTCTCGACCGGACGCCGCCCCTTCGGCATCTCGTCGAGGACGACCATGTCCAGGTCGCCGTAGTACGTGAGGGCGAGCGTTCGCGGGATCGGTGTCGCCGTCATGATCAGCACATCCGGCGAGGCGCCCTTTCCCTTCAGGGCCATCCGCTGGTGGACCCCGAAGCGGTGCTGCTCGTCGACCACCGCGAGCGAGAGATCGGCGAAGGCCACGCCCTCCTGCACGAGCGCGTGCGTCCCCACGACGAGATCGACCTCACCGCTCGCGATGGCGTCGAGGAGCTTCGCGCGGTTCCGCCCGGTGACCGACGCGGTGAGGAGCGCGTACGTCAGGCCCGCCTGAGCCTCTGCGGGAGGTTCGTGGTCGAGGAGCGACACCTGCCCATCCGTCCTCGCGGGTTCGGGCCCGCTCGGATCGAGGTACGGGTGCGCCCCGAATGGACCCGTCTCCGGGGGGCCAACGCTCGCGCGTTCGCGCTCGCTTCTTGGGCCCCCCGAACCCCTCAGGAGATCCTCGATCGAACGGAAGTGCTGCCCGGCGAGCACCTCCGTCGGCGCCATCACCGCTGCCTGGTGTCCGCTCTGGATGGCGACGAGCGCCGCGTGCAGCGCCACCAGCGTCTTGCCCGATCCGACGTCGCCTTGCAGGAGCACGTTCATCGGTCGGGGCCGCGCCATCGCAGCGTCGATCTCCTCAATGGCGCGTGTTTGCGCTTTCGTCGGCTCGAACGGGAGGACGCCGGCGAGTCGTTCGGTGAGCGGACCATCGGGCGTGTGAGAAACCCCGGGCTCGGCGCTCTCGAGGCGTTGCTTCCGGAACGCCACGCCGACCTCGAGGGCGAACAGCTCGTCGAACTTCAGCCGTTCGATCGCCGTAAGGAGCTCTTGCTGGGTTGCCGGGAAGTGGATGGACCGGATCGCGCCGTCGAACGCCGCGAGCGCCTCGGCGGCCACGACGTTTTCGGGCAACGGATCGGGGATCGAGCGGAGCTGCTCGAGCGCGTGCCACACCAGCTCACGGATCGTTCGCGTGGTGATGCCGTCGGTCGCGCGGTGCACAGGCGTGATGCGGCCGGTGTGAACGAGGTCTCCCTCGTCCGCCGTGAGGAGCTCGACGTCGTGCTTGGTGAGCTGACGCCGGCCGCGGTACAGCTGCATCACGCCGGACGCCGCGACCTCGTGACCCTCCCGGTACACGTTGACGATCCACGGCTGGTTGAAGAAGACAAGGTCGATCGTCGCGGTGCCGTCGTACAGGACGACGGTGACCATCGTGGTCCTTGAACGCGTCCGCCGTCGCTCCACCTTCCGCACACGTCCGATCACCGTCGCCGGCAGCCCGACGCGGAGATCGCGGATCCGCGAGACCTCCGAACGGTCGATGTATCGGCGCGGGTAGTGGTGCAGGAGGTCCCGCACCGTTTCGATCTCGATGCCGGCGAGGACGTCTGACGCGGGTGGGCCCTTGGTCTGCACGCCCGTCCGTCGATTGGCGAGCCGCCGGTCGATCGCGGAGACGGGCGAGTCGAGCGTCAGCGGCATGCGCGACGAGGCCGTTCGCGGGCGTGCGGAGGCATACTGCGTTCTACCACGCGGCACATGCGACGCTTCCGGCGCTTCGTCGTACTTGCCACTCGTGGATCGAACCAGTCTCCCCAGGGGTGTCTGTTACCCTGGCCGCGCTATGGCAGCGGTGTGCGAAATCTGCGGGAAGAGACCGTTTTTCGGCATGCAGGTCTCTCACTCCCACCGGCGTTCACCTCGCCGGTGGAACCCAAACGTGCAGCGAATCCGCGCGCTCGTCGACGGGAAGCCGAAGCGCGTGAACGTCTGCACGAGCTGCCTGAAGGCCGGCAAGGTGCAGCGGCCGCCGGCCAAGTCGTCGGCCGTCACCCCCTCGGGCTGATCCGCACCCCGAAAAGCGGGTCGACCGGACCGATCCCCTCGCCGATCGGCAGCGCGTGCCTGATCGCGTCGGTCACGAACCGCTTCCCCAGACCAACCGCGTCCAGAAGGGTCTCGCCCCGCGCGAGATAGGCCGCGATCGAGGACGAGAGGACGCACCCGGTCCCGTGCGTATGCGGGGTGTCGATCCGTTCCCCCTCGACCCAGACGAGTCGATCGCCGTCGAAGAACAGGTCGTCGGCGCGGTCGGTGTCCTCGAGGTGTCCGCCCTTCACCAGCACCGCCGTCGGCCCCATCGCCTGGATCGCCTCGGCGGCGTCCTCCATCAGGTCGCGCGAGTCGACGCGGAATCCGGCAAGACCGGTCGCCTCGGCCAGGTTCGGCGTGACCAGTGTCGCCAGCGGAACGATCCGGTTTCGAAGCGAGTCGACGGCGTCTTCGTCCAGGAGCGCGTGTCCATGTTTCGACACGAAGACCGGATCGACGACGACGTTCGGAACGCGTGTGTCGGCAACGGCTTCGGCGACGGCCTCGACGATCGGCGCGGACGCCAGCATCCCGGTCTTCGCGGCGTCGACGCCGATGTCGGTCACGACCGCGCGGATCTGGTCGCCGACCGATTGCGGCGACAGCCGCTCATACCCGGAGACGCCCTTGGTGTTCTGAACGGTGACGGCCGTGATGGCCGTCATCCCGAACACACCGAGCGCGCTGAACGTCTTGAGGTCCGCCTGGACTCCGGCGCCGCCCCCGGAGTCGGATCCGGCGATCGACAGCGCTCGGGGTCGGGCGGCCGATGCCGTGCTCATGCGAAGTGGTCCCACCCCTCCGGCTCGATCGGCTTCTCGCGTCCGTCGGCGTCGACGCCGACGAGCCCATCACCTTCGATGATCGTTCCGATCGTCGCGAGCGTCACGCCGAAACGCTCCCGAAGCGCTCGCCCCGCCGCGTCCGCATCGTCCGGATCGAGCGTCGCGAGCAGCTCGTAGTCCTCGCCGCCGGAAAGCGCGAGCCCGAGCGCATCGACGTCCAGCGTCTCCGCCCCGTCACGGAGCGCCTGCGCGACGGGAACCGCGTCGAGCTCCACGCGCGCGCCGACGCCACTGGCGAGGCACACGCGAGCGAGGTCCTTCGCGAGCCCGTCGGAAAGGTCGATCATCGCGCGCGCGCCGCTTCGCGCGAGCATCTGCCCTTCTCCGACACGCGCGAACGGCCGCGCGAGCGCACCGAGGAGCGCGCGGCCCCACGGCTTCGACAGCGCCGCCTGCCGAACGGCCGCGCTGGCCCGCGAGACACGGAGTCCTCCGGCGGCAGCGCCGAGCGAACCGGTGACGGCGATCGCATCGCCCGGGCGAGCGCCCGAGCGCGGCACCGCGCGACCCGGCGCGACCTGACCGATCACGGTGACGGCGACGATCAGGATGTCGCCCCGATTGGTGTCGCCGCCGACCAGGGCGAGCGCGTATTCGGCGCACGCGTCGCGCATCCCCCCGTACAGCTCGATCACCCACGCGGCGTCGACGTCGGGCGACAGCGCGATCGATACCAGCGCCGAGCGGGGGCTCCCTCCCATCGCGGCGATGTCGGACACGTTCACGGTGACGGACTTCGCACCGAGATCGCGCGGTGAGATCGACGATCGCTCGAAGTGCACGCCCTCCACGAGCATGTCCGTCGTCACGACCAGCTGACCGGTGCCGGCCGCGAGCACGGCCGCGTCGTCGCCGAGGCCGACCACGACGTCGCGCGCCTCCCCGGTGAGGAGCCGGGTGATCGCTGCGACGAGCTCGTCCTCGGTCAGGTCCATGGCGGCTGCGGCGCGATTGTGTTCGATTGGGCGCCGGACGTTCTGTAGGATAGATGGGCTCCGAGCTGCGTCGATGCGCTCGCGCCCACCACAGAAGGAGACGTTCGTTTGCTCGTCCAGGCGCGCACCGTCCATCAGAGCCCAACGCCGGAGGAGCTGCGCGATTACACCGAGCGCATGCCCACGTGCCGGATCACCGAGTTCGGGAGCGTCAACGTCCAGGCGCGGGTGACCTCGCGGAGCGCGGGAAGCACATACGTCGTCGCCGAGCGTTCGTCCGGAAAGACGATGACCCGCGAGGAGTTCGAACGGATCGCGGCCATGCAGGACGAATACCTTCGCGGTCGAGACGCGCTGGTGATCGACGGTTACATAGGCAACGACCCGGAGTTTCGAACGCGCGCCCGCCTATCGATCGAGACGGCGAACGCGAACATCGCGGGCATGCAGCAGAAGCTCTACTTCCGGCGAGACGACGATGCCGACCCGGAAGTGCACGTCGTCTACACGCCGAACCTCTCCGCTCCCGGCTATCCCGATGATCGCGTCATCGCGGTCGATCTCGAGAACGGCCTCACGCGGGTGATCGGCGCCGACTACTTCGGGGAGTCGAAGAAGGGCGGCCTTCGGATGTGGAACAAGAAGGTCTACGACCTCGGGGGGCTCGCGCTCCACGCCGGCATGAAGGTGATCCCGACGGCCCGCGGCGAACGCGTGTTCATGATCATCGGATTGTCCGGGACCGGAAAGACGACCACGACGTTCACTACGCAGAACGACTCGCTCCCCGTGCAGGACGACTTCGTCGCGCTGATGCCTGGCGGCAAGGCGCACGGAACGGAGAACGGGTGCTTCGCCAAGACGTTCAGCCTCGACCCGAGCTTCGAGCCGAACATCTACCGCGCGGTGGTGAAGCCGACCACGTATCTGGAGAACGTGTTCCAGGACGGATCGGGGAAGGTGAACTTCTTCGAGCAGTCCTACACACAGAACGGGCGTGCCGTGTTCGGTATGGACGACCTGGAGCGCTACCGTGACGCTCGCGAGGTCGGACCGGTCGACGCGCTCCTCATCCTCAACCGCAACCAGGACATCATCCCGGCCGTGGCGAAGCTCAACGACGAACAGGCCGCGGCGTACTTCATGCTCGGCGAGACCACCGGAACGTCTGCGGGCGGCGCCGCGGAGGCGGGGAAGTTCCTCCGCGTTCCGGGAACCAACCCGTTCTTCCCGATACCCCACGGGCTGCAGGGGAACCGCATTCTCGAACTGCTCGCCACGCACCCGATCGAGACGTACCTGCTCAACACGGGACGCGTGGGCGGGCCGGACGGCGATGAGCGGTCCAAGAAGGTACGGATCCCGGATACGTCGGCGTGCGTCGAGGGCATCGCTGAGGGTTCGATCTCGTGGACCGAGGACGATGACTTCGGCTACCTCGTCGCCGAGAACCTGCCCGGCATCGACGACGCCGACCTGCTGCGGCCCCGCCTCCTGTACGAGCGGCAAGGCAGGATGGTCGAGTACGGCGAGGTCGTCGATCGGCTGAAACGGGAGCGGGTCGCCAGGCTGGAGGAGTTCCCCGAGCTCACACCGGAGATCATCAAGGCGGCGGGCTGACGTCGCGCTCGCCCGACGGCGAGCGCCGGCCGAGGAACCACCCGGCCAGGAGTTGCAACGCCGCCAGAACGAGGGGAACGATCAGGTACCACCGGTAGGGCTCGACCTCGTCCACCCACGCTCGCCCGCGCAGATCCACCGACGCATAGATCGCGAACAACCCGGCCACCGCGAACCACAGGCCCACGCGCCCCGTCACGAACAACGCGTACAACGCGTGATCGGACACGTCGGTTCCGTCGAACGGCCGGCGCGTCCAACTCCACAGCGAGCGAAGGCCGAGGAGGACGAACACGATGGCGATCACCACCTCCACGATCCTCACGCCGCACCTCCCTCTTCCCGGTGGGGCCGCACCACGCTCGGATCGCTCGCCGTGCTACCCCTGGACCCTGGCGCCCTCGCAAGCAGCCGAACCACCTCGTCGTCGCTCGTCTGGTTGAACGTGCGGTACCACTCGCCGACGGCGAGGAACGGCTCGGGCGTTGCGAGCACCACCATCCGGTCGGCGTCCTCCCGAAGCTTCGCGATCGATTGAACCGGAGCGACGGGAACGGCAAGGATGACCTTCGACGCGCCACGCTCGCGCGCCCACCGAAGAGCGGCCGCGGCGGTTCCTCCCGTGGCGATTCCGTCGTCGACGACGATCGCCACCTTGCCCCGAACGTCGGCGGGAGGACGTCCCTCCCGATACGCGCGTACGCGCCGTTCGATCTCGCGCTCCTGCGCGGCGATCTCGCGCTCGAGGTACTCCGGCGTCACGTGCAGCGAGCGGACGAGACGGTCGTCGAGCACGCGGACGCCCGGAGCAACGGCGCCGAGGCCGAGCTCGGGATTGCCTGGTGCGCCGATCTTTCGTGGCACGACGACGTCGAGTGGCGCGCCGAGCGCGTCGGCGACGGCCCGGCCGACGACGACGCCGCCGCGGGGGATGGCCAGGACTACGGAGTCCGTGCCGGCGTACTCGAGCAGTGCATCGGCGAGGACGTCGCCCGCCTCGGCGCGGTCGGAGAAGATCACCCCTCGTCCTCGTTCGGCGTCTGTTCGTCGCTGCGAGTTCGACGGCGCGTCGCGTCGTCGATCTCGCGACGCGCTTCGTCGTCCTCGATCTCATGCCGCCGGTCGCCGATCACCTTCTCCGGAGGCGGCATCGGTCTTCGAAGCCTGCGGTACGGCGCGAGCGGGTCGTCGCGGCTCGTTCGCTTCCGCTTGGCGGCGGACATGTGTCGATCATCCCACTCTGTCGGTGCGTGCGTTTGCCGCCTCCACGGTGCGTGCATAGAGTGGCCGCGTTCGAACGCGCGGGGCGTATCCGACGGAGGGAGGCGTTCGGTGGTCCAGGCCTACATCCTCATCCAGACCGAGGTCGGAAAGGCCGCGCAGGTCGCCAAGGACGTTCGCGGGATCACCGGCGTATCGGAGGCCGAGGACGTCACCGGACCGTACGACGTAATCGTCCGCGCGGAGGCGAAGAACGTGGACGAACTCGGCAGGCTCGTCGTCGCCAGGATCCAGGGCGTCGAGGGCATCACGCGGACGCTCACCTGCCCCGTCGTGCACCTTTAGTCGAAACGGCGAGGAGCTGTTACCCGCCGAAACCCTTCTTCCGATCGTGCTCGTGGCGCTCGATCGCCAGCTCGATCAACCGGTCGACGAGATCAGCGTACGGAACGCCGGACGCCTCCCAGAGCTTCGGGTACATCGAGATGCTGGTGAATCCGGGGATCGTGTTGAGCTCGTTCACGAACAAACCCCCGTCGCTCGTCAGGAAGAAGTCGACGCGCGCGAGGCCGGAGGCGTCGATCGCTCGGAACGCCGCGATCGACAGCCGCTGAATGTCTTCGAGCGTCTCGGGCGGGATGTCGGCGGGGATCACGAGCTCGGCACCGTGCTCGTCGAGGTACTTCGCGTCGTAGTCGTAGAACTCGTGGCCGCGCGGGATGATCTCGCCAGCTAACGACGCGACTGGATCGTCGTTGCCGAGCACCGCGCACTCGAGCTCTCGACCGCCGTCGACCGCCGCCTCGAGGAGCGCCTTTGTCCCGTAGCGAAACGCTTCCTCCAGTCCGGCACGGAGCTCCCCGCGCTCGCGCACCTTGGTGACGCCGACGGACGACCCGAGTGCCGCGGGCTTGACGAACAACGGCGTCCCCAGATGCTCGGCGCGGGCCTCGACCGCCTGTGGGTCCTCCTCCCACTCGCGTTCGTACACCGCGTCGTGGAGCACGACGGGGATGCCCGCCGAGTGAAACAGGACCTTCTGCACCGCTTTGTCCATCCCCAGTGCGGATCCGAGCACGCCCGAACCGACGTACGGCACGCCGGCCATCTCGAGGAACCCCTGGATCGACCCGTCCTCGCCGTAGGGGCCGTGCATCACCGGGAACACGACGTCGATCTCGGTCCGACAGCCGTCGGCGGCGACGATCGCGTGCGCCCCCGGTTCCTGGTCGAGCGCCACCTCTTCCCCCGGAGATCGCTCTACCGACGGCAGCGTCTGCGACGAACCTCCCTGCAACGCCGGCGGTCCGCTCGGCATGAGCTGCCACCGGCCGTCCCTCGTCACACCGATCGCGACGACCTCGTACCGATCGCGGTCGAGCGCGTCGAACACCGAACGCGCCGAGATCACGGAGATCTCGTGCTCGGCGGAGCGCCCACCGAACAGCAGCACGACGCGGCGTCTCACACCTTCTCCAGCGCTCGCGCGAAGTCGGCGGCGATGTCATCGGGGTCCTCGATCCCCACGCTGACGCGGACCAGGCCGTCTGCGAGGCCGGCGGCGCGACGCGCCTGGGCGTCGAGCTGTCTGTGCGTCGTCGACGCCGCGTGACCGACCAGGGTCTGCGTCCCGCCGAGGCTGGCTGCGATCCATGCGAGCTCGACGCCGTCGCAGAACCGCCTTCCCGCGTCCACGCCGCCATCGACCTCGAACGCGAGCATGCCGCCGAACCCCATTGGGAGTTGCCGGCGCGCCAGCGCATGATGCGGATGCGTCGCCAATCCCGGGTAATGCACGCGGTCCACCTTCGGATGCTGTTCGAGGAACGTCGCGAGCGAGAGCGCGTTCGCCGAGTGTCGGTGCATCCGGAGCTCGAGCGTCGCGAGGCCGCGCATGCACAACCAGGCCTCGAGTGGCGCCATCGTCGCTCCGGTCTCGATCACCGTGTTGCGCAGTCGCGCCGCGTCGCGTTCGGAGCAGCAGACGACGCCCGCGATCAGGTCGCTGTGGCCGCCGATGTACTTCGTCGCCGAATGCAACACGAAATCGAATCCGTACCGCGCCGGGTTGCACAGGTACGGCGACGCGAACGTGTTGTCAACCGCCGCCGGCACACCGGCGTTCTGACAGAGCTTCGAGAGTGCCTCGAGGTCAACGACCGTGACGTTCGGGTTGGCGATCGTCTCGCAATAGAAGAGCTTCGCGCCCGGCAGCGCATCGCCGACCGCGTCGTGATCGTGAGCGTCGACGAACGTGACCTCGATGCCGTACCGCGGAAGGACGTTCCGAAACAGCGAGAAGGTGCCTCCATAGAGCTCCGGACTCGCGACGATGCGATCGCCGGCACCGGCGCACGCCGTGACGACGGTGTGGATGGCCGCCATGCCGCTCGCGAACGAGAAGGCCGCCTCGGTCTCCTCGAGATCGGCCATGAGCGTCTCGAACGCGGCGAGCGTTGGGTTCCCGTACCCGCGCGTATAGGTGTAGCCAGGCCGGCGGAACGAGATCGTGTCGGCATACCGTTCCGACGTCTCGAACCGGAACGTCGAGGATTGGAAGATCGGAACGCTCGGCGCGTCCTGGTCGATCGGCGGCATCCGGGCGCCGTGGACCGCCCTGGTCGCGAACCCCGGGCGCCAATCCTCGTCCACAGCCACCTCCGCTGAGCCACGTTCGATCGCGCGGCTCGCTCGGCAGCCTACTTCGTTGGCCTTTCTGCATTCGTCCAGCGCTCGGGGTAGCGCCCTCGTAGCCCATCGACGAGCGAGGCGAGCTCGTCCATCAACTGATCGGTCACCGCGCGAACCATCGAGTGATCGGGATCCGCGCCGGCTCGAGTGGCCGCGTCGAACGGCTCGCCCGCTCGCAACCAGATGGGACGGCCGAACGCGACGCTCTGCCTCCCATCGCGCCGCCACACGTACTGACCGCCCCACGTCGCCACGGGGATGATGGGGACGCCCGTCGCGACCGACAGGCGAACGGCGCCGGTCTTTCCACGACTCGGAGAGAAGTCCGTGTTCGTCGTCGTGCTCGTTCCCTCGGGGTAGATCACGACGACATCACCCTCCGCGATCGCTCGTTCCGCCTCCTCGAGGGGCGATCGATCGCCCGTTCCGCGGCGAACGGGAATCTGCCCCGCGCCGCGGAGCACCGCCCCCACGAACGGCGCGTCGAACAGCTCCTGCTTCGCCAGGAACCTCGGCCGTCGCCCCGCCTTCACGACGAAGTAGGCGTGCGCGAACGGGTCGAGGTATGACAGGTGATTGCCTGCGATGATGGCCGGACCCTCGGCCGGCACCCGCTCGAGACCCTCGAATCGCCAGTTGAACCAGAGCTGGAACGGTGGGCGCAGCACCCCGACCATCGCGCGGTACCACGGCTCCAACTTGGCGCCACCTCGTCTGGAACCGGGGGTTCGCACGACGTTCGCTTCGCTCACTGTGCTCCCCAGAGCCCCGGTCGCGCGATGCTATCGCGTTCCGAGAACGCTTCACCGCGCGCCTGCCGCGGGCGGCGTTGGCGCGGTGGAGGCGTTAGCCTTTCCGAATGCGCGTGGTCGCCGTTCCGGTGAAGTCGCTCTCGCGCGCGAAGACGCGTCTCGCGCCGAAGCTGTCCGCGCTCGAACGTGGCGCCTTGACCCTCGCGATGCTCGAGGACGTCCTCGATGCGACCGAAGAGGTTCCCGGTTGGGAGACGTGGATCGTGTCCCCGGACGAGGTCGCGCTCGAGGTTGCCGCCCGTCGCGGCGTGCGCGCGATCGCCGAGACGAAGTCGTCCCTGGCGAACGCCATCCGACAGGTCGAGGTCCTGGCCAAGGACGTGGAGGCCGACGCGCTGACGATCCTTCCGGGGGACCTCCCGCTCGTCACACCGGAGGCGTTGCACGACGCCTTCCGAACGCTTGGGGCGGTCGTATTGGCGCGTTCGGGCGACGGCAACGGAACGAGCCTGTTGTTGCGACGGCCTCCGCGGGCGATCCCCGCTCGGTTCGGACCGGAATCGTTCCACCGGCACATGGAGCTCGCGGCAGAGCGGGGCCTCCCCGTCTCGGTGATCGAACGCACAGAGCTCGAGTTCGATCTCGACACGCCGAGCGATATCCTCACGCTGCTCTCGAACGGGCGGAGGGGACGAACGCGAGAGGTCTGTCTGCAGATGGATCTTCCCGAACGTCTTCGGAACATCGCGTAGCAGCGCGGGACGAGGAGGAACGGTGCCGCAGGGAACGATCAGGCACTTCAACCCGGAAACGCGCGACGGCTCGCTGCTCCTGGACGACCGGACCGAGGTCTCGATCGACGCGACGTCGATCGAGGGCGGCGGAATCCTCTACCTGCGCATCGGTCAACGCGTGCGGTTCGACCTCGTCGAGGAGGCCGGTCGAAAGGTCGCGCGCACGCTCCGGCTCGTCACGTTCTGAGCCGCACGCCGAGTCCGGGGACGGCCTAGCTCGAACGCCTAGACGTCGATCGCCGGCGTTTGGCCGCGATCATCTCCTTGAACTCCTTGCCCGCGGTGAACCACGGGAGATCGCGCGCGGGGACCACGATCGGCGTGAGCGGCTTCCGGGGATTGCGGGCGATCCGGCGGTTGCGGCGCTTGCGCTCGAACGTGCCGAACCCTACGAGTGAGACCCTGTCGCCGCGAGCGACCGTCTCGCGGATCACGTCCATCGACGTGTCGATCGCCCGGGCGACGTCCGCCTTGCTCGCCCCGGTGCGCTTCGCGACCTCCGCGACGAGTCCGCTCTTGTTCATGCTCGCCTCCCCCGTCCCCTGCACCGTAACGAGATGCGCTCCCCGTGGTCAATGGGCGTGGGCCGTGCGACGATGACATGAACGTGAGACGCTCGCTCGCCGCCCTGGCCGTCGCGATAACGCTCGCCGCGTGCTCGGGCGAGGACGGCCGCGAGTTCGCTCGTTACTACGATCCTCGCGGCCTGTTCACCACCAATCTCCCAGCCGCCAACGACATCACGGTGACGCCGCCGTCTACCGGCGGGGAAGGTCCTCCCTTCCTGACCGGCGTGATCTCGACGCCGCCGCTCCCCAGCCCCGAGCCGCAGAGCGCGTTCGGCGGTGGCGCGGCATTCGATGCTTCCCAGACCGAGGCGCCGGACCAGACCGTCTATCGCGCGTTCGCCCTCACGACCGCCGAGTTCGACGATCTCGACCACATGGGGTTGTTGCTGCTGACCGGCCAACCGTCCGTCGACGTCCAGATCGACGAGGGCGTGCGGATGGATGGTCTCGAGGCGCGCCTGCTCGTCGCCGACATCGTGAACGAAGGAGCAGTGGCTGCGTCCGCCGCGATGGCGTTCACGCTCGGTAGCGACGGGACGGGCTACATCCTGATCGCTGTGTTCCCGCCTGGCGGGTGGGACGCGGAACGCGACGACTTCATGCGGATCCTCGAGTCGTTCCGGGCGGAGGTTCCGCCGGGATTGAACGCGTTCCCGGTGACGGGCGGGGAAGCATAGATCCGGTTCGCTTGCTGGCGGGCAGGGACTCGAACCCCAACTTCCAGGGCCAGAACCTGGCGTCCTGCCATTAGACGACCCGCCAACGATCCGAGCCATCCTACCCGTCGTGGGCGCCGCGGAACGGCGCGGCCGTGAGTACGCTCGTGCCGGTCTGGATCGCGTTGGACGGAATCCCATGAGCGTCGAAGAGGGCCGGCCGCTGTGGCGTCCTTCGGATGAGCTCGTCGCGGACTCCAACATCACGCGCTACCTACGGTGGCTCGACGAGGAACGCGGTCTGGCCTTCGACTCGTACGACGGGCTCTGGCGGTGGTCGGTCACCGAGCTCGACGCGTTCTGGTCTTCCCTCTGGGAGTTCTTTGCGGTCCGGGCGCACGAGCCGTTCACATCGATACTGAGCGAGCGCCACATGCCGGGCGCTCGGTGGTTCGAGGGCGCGAGGCTCAACTACGCGGAGAACGCGCTGGCGGGTCCCGACGATCGGCCGGCGATCCTGTTCCGGCGCGAGGACGGGTTCGCGCTCGACCTCACGCGCGCGGAGGTCGCCGAACGCGTGGCGGCGGCGGCCGCGGGGCTGCGGCGACTGGGGGTGCGTCCGGGCGACCGCGTGGCGGCATACCTGCCCAACGGGGTCGAGGCGGCGATCGGATTCCTCGCGGCCGCGAGCATCGGGGCCGTCTGGTCGTCGTGCTCGCCGGACTTCGGGCCTCGGGCGGTCGTCGACCGATTCCGCCAGATCGAACCCAAGGTGCTGCTCGCCGTCGACGGCTATCGCTACAGCGGGCGCGAACAGGACAGGCTCTCCGTGGTAACGGACGTCGCGCGCAAGCTGCCCGGTCTCGAGCATGTCGTGATCGTTCCGACCCTCCGCGACGATCCCGACCTCAGCGATGCACAAATGGCAGCGCGCTGGGCGGACGTGATGTCCGAGCCGGCGCCTCCGGCGTTCGAGCCGGTCGCGTTCGACCATCCGCTTTGGGTCCTGTACTCGTCCGGAACCACCGGCCTGCCGAAGGCGATGGTGCACGGGCACGGCGGGATCCTGCTCGAGCACCTGAAGTCGCTCTCACTCCACCTCGACCTGGGGCCGAACGACAGGTTCTTCTGGTTCACCACGACGGGCTGGATGATGTGGAACTTCCTGCTCGGCGGCCTTCTGGTCGGCTCGACCATCGTGCTCTACGACGGCGCGCCGGCGCATCCGGGGGTCGGTGCGCTGTGGCGGCTCGCCGCGGAGACCGGCATCACGTACTTCGGGACGAGCGCGCCGTACCTGCACGCGTGCATGAAGCGGCGGCTCGATCCGAAGACGATCGCCGACCTCGCCGCGTTGCGGGCGATCGGCTCGACGGGGTCGCCGCTCTCGCCGGAAGGCTTCGCGTGGGTGTACGACGCGGTCGGTTCGGACGTGTGGCTGGGATCGATCAGCGGCGGAACGGACCTCTGCACTGCGTTCGTCGGATCCTGTCCACTCCTTCCGGTGTACACCGGCGAGATCCAGTGCCGGTGTCTCGGTGCGAAGGTGGAGGCGTTCGACACCGAGGGCCGATCCGTGATCGGTGAGGTGGGCGAGCTCGTGATCACCGAACCCATGCCGTCGATGCCGACCTCGTTCTGGAACGACTCCGACGGCGCGCGCTACCGGGACAGCTATTTCGACGTGTACCCGGGCGTGTGGCGCCACGGCGACTGGATCAAGATCACCGAACGGGGCAGCTGCGTCATCTACGGCCGTTCGGACGCGACGCTGAACCGTCAGGGTGTTCGCGTCGGCACCTCTGAGCTGTACCGCGTCGTCGAAGCGCTCCCCGAGATCCGCGAGAGCCTCGTGGTCGATACCGGCGAGCTCGGCATTGAGGGCGAGCTCGTTCTGTTCGTGGTCCTGGATGAGGGCCGCGACCTGGACGAGGCGCTTCGCGCACGTCTCAAGAACGAGATCCGAACGCAGCTCTCGCCGCGACACGTCCCCGACGAGATCATCCCGGTGCCCGACATCCCCAAGACGCTGAGCGGCAAGCGGCTCGAGGTGCCGGTCAAGCGGATCCTGCTGGGCGCGAACCCCGAAGACGTGGCGAGCCCCGACGCGCTCGCCAACCCCGAGGCGCTCCGCGTGTTCGCCGAGTTCAGCCGCGAACGCAGGAAGCGCTGAATCAGCTCGACGCCATGGTGAGCGCCATCAGCGCCTTGCCCGTGTGCATGCGGTTCTCTGCCTCGTCGTAGACGACGGAGTTCGGCCCGTCGATCACCTCGTCGGTCACCTCGAAGCCCCTGTCGGCGGGGAGACAGTGCATGTACAGCGCGTCGTCGTTCGCCAGCGACATCCTTCGCGCGTCGCAGATCCAGTCCGTGTACCGCTTCGCATCGGCGAGCGCGGCGCCCTCGTCGGTGAACAGATCGAGCCGTCCCCACGACTTGGGGTACACGACGTCGGCACCATCGAACGCGGCGTCCATGTCGTCGGTTTCCCTGATCGAGCCACCGCCCGCCCGGGCCGCTTCCTCGGCACGAGCGCGGACCTCCGGCATCAGGTCGAACCCCGGCGGGTGCGCGAGCACGACGTCCACCCCGAACCGGGGCAGCAGGGAGATGAGGCCCTGAGGAACGCTCAGCGGCTTCGCGTAGCTCGGCGCGTACGCCCACGACACCGCGACGCGAAGACCGCGAAGCTCGTCGCCGCGCTTCTCACGGATCGTCATCAGGTCGGCGAGCGTCTGCGTGGGATGGTCGACGTCGCACTGCAGGTTGATCACCGGGACCTCCGCCCAACGCGCAACCTCGCGCATGAACGCGTTCCCCTCGTACGGGATGAGGTCGTGGCGGATCGCCAGACCGTGGCCGTAGCGCGACAGGATGATGCCCATGTCCTTGGGGCTCTCTCCGTGCGCCACTTGCGTCTTGTCGGCATCCAGGAAGTGCGCGTGTCCGCCGAGCTGCGTCATGCCGGCCTCGAAGGCGTTCCGCGTCCGAGTGCTCTTGTCGAAGAACAGCATGAACAGCGTCTTGTCCGGGAGCAGGCGATGCGGGTTCCCTCGCTTGAAGCTCTCTTTCAGCTCGCCGGCGAGCCCGATCGACTCGTCGATCTCCTCGGTGGTCCAGTCGAGGGTCTCGATGTAGTCGCGTCCCCGGAGCGTCTTCCTATCCACGTGGTTGCCTACTCCTTGGGCGTCAGGGATTCCTGTCCGAGCTCGACGCCGAAGTACTTCGGCACGGCTTCCTGGCCCGGCACGTCGGGGACCGGGGGACAGTCGCGCCGCGACGGTTCGCGGAGCCCGACGATGTCGTCCGGCTGCACGGGAGCCCGGTTGAGCTCGCGCCCCGTCGCATCGCGGATCGCGGCGACCACCGCAGCCGTGGAGACGATCGTCGACGTCTCACCCACGCCCTTCGCACCGAAGGGGACGCCGGGCTCGGGATCCTCGACGATCCTCGTCTCGACCGGCGGCATGTCGAGCGTCGTGGGGATGAGGTAGTCGGTGAACGACGCGTTCGCGATCGCGCCATCGCGCAGCTGGATCTCCTCCATCACCGCGAGCCCGAGCCCCTGCGCGCTGCCGCCCTCGCTCTGTCCCTCGACGCCCTGAGGGTTGATGGATCGGCCGGCGTCGAGCGCAGAGGCGAGCTGCACGACCTTGACCAGACCGAGCTCGGTATCCACGTCGACGACCGCGCGCTGCGCGCCGAACGTGAACATCACGTGGATGTCGCCCTGCCCCTTGTCGTCGAAATCGGTCGTGTCACGGTGGTGGAACGTTCGCGTCGCGACGATCGGTTCGGCGAGCAGGTCTCCAACGTCGGCGACCGGCACGCCGCCCGCGAGCACCTGACCGTCCGCGAGCGACAGCTCACCTTCGGGTTGGACGTGCGCGATGGCCCTGGCGAAGAGCTCCTCGGCGACTGCGCGACACGCGAACTGTACCGCTCCCCCACCCATGAACGTCTGACGCGACGCCGACGTCGATCCGGCCGAGTCGACCGCGGTATCGGCGGCGTGCAGGACGACGTGGTCGACGCCGAGCTCCGTCCGCGCGACCTGCGTGACGATCGTCGAGAACCCCTGGCCGCACTCGACGCCCGCGGTATGGATGACCGCGACTGGGCCGTCCTCGCCCGCCGAGAGCGTCACCCGGGCCTGGTGGAAATCGTCGTAGCCGGCGCTGTACGCGACGTTCTTGTAGCCCACGGCAAACCCGACGCCGCGTCTCATCCCCTCTCCGTGGCCGACGTTGCCGGCGCCACCGGGGAACGTCATTGGATCGCGCATGCGAGGCGGGTCGGGTTCGGGCGGCATCGGAGCGTCTCGCGCCGCCTCGATCACTTCCCGCAACGGTGCGCTTCCCCGGATGACCTGTCCCGTCGGCAGCACCGATCCGGGCGAGACGGCATTCCGCAGCCGCAGCTCGATCGGATCGAGGCCGAGCTCGCGCGCCAGCTTGTCCAGGTTCGCCTCGTGCGCGAAGCACACCTGCGGCGCGCCGAATCCCCGCATCGCGCCGCACGGCGGGTTGTTCGTGTACACGGCCGTTCCCTCGAGGAGCGCGTTCGGCACCTCGTACGGCCCGGTCATGAACGAGGTCGCGTTGGCGATGACCGCGCTCGACGACGATGCGAACGCGCCGCCGTCGATCAGGATGCGGCCACGAACGGCGACGAGCCTGCCGTCACGATCGGCCCCGGTGCGGAGCCACACGCGCGAGGGATGACGGTGGACGTGGCCGAGGAACGACTCCGCACGCCCGTACGACATCTTCACCGGGCGCCCCGTGTACAGGGCGAGCATGCAGGCGTGGATCTGCATGTGGACGTCCTCCCGGCTGCCGAACGCCCCTCCCACGCCGCCGAGCGTCATCCGCACCTTGTCCTCGGGAAGGCCGAGCGCCGGCGCGATCTGGCGTCGGTCGACGTGAAGCCATTGCGTCGAGACGATCAGTTCGATCCCGCCGTCCTCCGCGGGGATGGCCAGACCCGCTTCCGGACCGAGCGCGGCCTGATCCTGCATCCCGGTCTCGTAGTACCCCTCCACCCACACCTCGGCCTCGGTGTCTGGATCGCCGTGCTCGATGCGGAGGTGCCGGAGCACGTTCCCCCAGTCGTGAAGCTTCGGCGCGGACGGATCGAGCGCGTGCTCCATGTCCAGCACAGGCTCGAGCACCTCGTACCGCACGCGCACCTTGTCCGCCGCGCGCTTGCCGAGCTCGAGCGTCTCGGCGGCGACGACGACGACTGGCTGCCCCACGTAGAGCACACGATCGTCGGCGAGCACCGGCTGGTCGGCGAACTCGAGTCCGTACGTCTTCTTCCCTCGAACGTCGTCGTGCGTCAGCACGGCGTGAACGCCGGGGCTCGTGACCGCGTCGGCGATGTCGACGGACTCGATGCGCGCGTGCGGGTGAGGACTTCGAACCGTCGCACCCCACAGCATCCTGTCGTGCCACAGATCGCTGCCGTACGCGAATGCGCCGGTTACCTTGGGGACACCGTCGACGCGGCCAAGGCTCTCGCCGACGGTTCCACGAGTGCGTTCGAGCGTTCGGCGGCTCATGCTTTGCTCGCGACCCGTTGGGCCACCCGGCGCCCCTCCCGTGCGATCTCGTCCTGGTCGGCCGAGGCCAGTCGCCCATCCCGAACGACGAACCGCCCCTCGACCAATAGATGACGCGCGCGTTGCGTTCGACCCATCAACAGACCGGCGACGACGTCCGACGCGCCGGCAAGCTCGAGGCCGTCGACCGGGAACAGCGCGACGTCCGCGCGCTTGCCTGCTTCGATCGAACCGACGTCGTCACGCCCGAGAACGTCGGCGCCGCCACGCGTTGCCAGCCGCAACGCCTCGCGTTCGCTGAGGCCGCCTTCCGGACCCGTCGCGCGCGACACGAGCATCGCCTGACGGATCTCGCCGAACAGATCGCTCGCCTCGTTGGAGGCCGGACCGTCGACGCCGAGGCCGACCCGAGTGCCCTCGTCGACGAGCGAACGCACCGGCGCGATGCCCGCTCCGAGCCGGAGGTTCGACGACGGACACGATGCGATGCCGCTCGAGGTGTCCGCGACGCGGCGCACGTCCTTCTCGTCGAGGTACACGGCGTGTGCGAACCACACGTCCGGGCCGAGCCATCCCCAGTCGTCCATCAGCTCGAGCGGCCGGCGGCCGAACCGCTCCAGGCAGAATCGTTCCTCGTCCTGCGTCTCGGCGAGGTGCGTGTGCAGGAGGACGCCGAGCCGCCGCGCGAGGTCAGCGCTCTCTCGCATCAACCGTTCCGTCACGCTGAACGGTGAGCACGGCGCGATCGCGATCCGCACCATCGAACCGATCGAGGGGTCGTGGAACCGCCGCACCGCCTCCTCCGAAGCGGCGAGCGCGTCGTCGGTGGTCTCGACCACGCTGTCGGGCGGCAACCCGCCGTCCCGCTCCCCGAGATCCATTGACCCGCGGCAGGGGTGGAAGCGGACGCCGAGCTCGCGCGCGACGTCGATCTCCACGGCGAGCAGGTCGCCCGCGCCTGCGGGATGGACGTAATGATGGTCGGTCGTCGTCGAGCATCCCGACAGCGCGAGCTGCGCGAGCCCCACGCGCGCGGCCGCGCGTTCCCACTCCTGGTCGACGCGCGCCCAGACCGGATACAAGTCCACGAGCCACCCGAACAGTCCCTTGTCGCGAGCGCGGGCGCGCGTGAGCGTCTGATAGAGGTGGTGATGCGTGTTCACCAGACCGGGCGTGGCAACGGTGCCTCGCCCGTCCAGTCGGTGATCCGGTTCCACCGGTGGATCGCCGGTTCCGACCCAGGCGATCATGCCGTCTTCCACGAGGATCGATCCGCCGGCGATCTCGGTGCTCGCGTCGTCGACGGTGACGACGACCTCGCACGACTCGATCAGCAGCCGCGTCACGCCGATCGCTCTCCGCCCAGACGTCGCTGCGAGGCGAGGCTCACCGCGTCGAGGATCTTCTGGTAGCCGGTGCACCGACACAGGTTGCCCGAGAGCGCCTCGCGCACCGCGATCTCGTCCGGCGATGGGTCGTGATCGAGCAGGTCGGTCACGGCGACGACGAAGCCCGGCGTGCAGAATCCGCACTGCACCGCGCCTGCCTCGACGAACGCCGATTGGACGTCGTTCATCGCATCGCCGTCGACAAGCCCCTCGACCGTCCGGACCTCGCGATCCTGCGCTTGCGCGGCGAGGACGAGGCATGCGCACACGAGCGTCCCGTCGAGCCAGACCGAGCAAGAACCACACTCTCCCTGCTCGCACGCGTTCTTCGAACCCGGCAGGTGCAGCTCGTCACGGAGGAACGACAGCAGGCTCGAGCCCTCCCACGCGTCAGCCTCGCGCCACTCGCCGTTCACGTTCACGCGGACGAGCATGGTCAGCGTCGTCCCGCGATCACGACACCATCGCCTCGTCGGCCCGTTCCTGCATCGCCCATCCCAGCGCACGGCGAGCGAGCACGCGAAGCGCGTGCAGGCGGTACGCGGCGGTGCCGCGCACGTCGTCGATCGGCGTCGCCGCCGCGACCACGCGTTCGGCGAACCCATCGGCCACGTCGTTGGGCACCGGCGCCGTGAGTTCGTCCCACGCGCCGGCCCGCTCCAGCTCGGCGGCCAGGAACGTCTCCGCGTCGGTCGCCCGCACTGCCGTCGGTGCCACGGCGCCGAGCGCAACGCGCACGGTTCGGCTGGGCGGGTCCATGGCGAAGCACAGCATCGCGATGGAGATGACCATCGCGTTGCGCGTTCCGACCTTCGAGTACGACTGCGGCCCGGACAGCGCCCGGTAGCGCGCGCCGATGATCAGCTCGTCGGGCTGGAGCGTCGTGCGCTTCACGCCGACGAGGAACTCGTTCCACGGCAACCACCGTTCGCGATCGCCCGCGACCAGACCGATCTCTGCATCGTGAGCGGCGAGCACGGGCAGCGCTTCACCAGCCGGTGACGCGGTTCCGAGGTTCCCGCCGATCGTGCCGGCGTTCCGGATCTGCGGCGATCCAACGCCTCGGGACGCCTGCGCGAGCGCGCGCTGGTGCGGCAGCTCGCGGAGGATGCGCGAGTAGGTCACACCCGCGCCGAGGAATACGTGGCCGTCGCCGTCCGAGCGCAACTCGCGGAGCTCGCGCAGATGCGACACGTCGATCAGGGTCTGCGGCCGGATCTTGTCGAAGTTGATCTCGAACATGAGGTCCGTGCCACCGGCGATCGGGACGGACTCGGGTTCCGCCGCACGGCGCTCGAGCGCTTCGGCGAGGGTGCGGGGAAGAACGACGTCCACGCTCAGGACCACCCGCCTTCCTCGCGGGAGCGAACGCCCCCCGCGAACGTCTCGAGCATGGCATCCACGTCGTCACCGAGCGGGTACAGGATCGGACTCGTGCATCCCGACGCGACGTACTCTCGCACCTTCGCCCGGCACTCGTCGGCGGTCCCCGACGCGGTGAGCATCTGCACGACTTCGTCCGGAACGAGCGCCATGGCCTTTCGGATCTGCTCCGGCGTCGCCGGCCACGTGAGCTCCTCTGCGATATCGTCGAGCAGCGACTGGTCGACCCCACTCGCCTTGCCGATGTGCGGCTGCTGACCGAGGTACTGAGTGACCAGTTCGCGCGCGCGATCGAGCGCGACCTCCCGGTCGTCGTCGAGCGAGCACACGACGAGCTGCGGACGGTCGATGTCCTCGACCGTCCTCCCCGACCGGGCCGCTCCATCCGCGAGGCGCGCCATCGCCTCCGCGTTGTAGGTCGGGCTGACCAGGTAGTTCAGCACCACGCCGTCCGCGATCTCGCCGGCAACCTCCATCATCTTCATCCCCGTCGCGCCGAGGTAGATCGGGATCTGCCTGGGCGACCGATCGCCGTGCACGATGTCGATCTGGATGTCGGTGACGTCGACGAACTCGCCATGGAACGTGACGTTGTCCATCGCGATCAACCGGCGAAGCACCTCGACGTACTCGCGCATCGCCCTCAGCGGCCGCTCGCGCCTGATGCCGACCTTGGACGCGAGCGGGTCCCACCAGGCGCCGATCCCCAACAAGATCCGTCCGGGCGCCAGGTCGTCGAGCGTGATGAACGTCGACGCCATGAGGCCGACGTTTCGCGTCCAGCAGTTCACAACGCCCGAACCGACGCGGATCGTCGAGGTGGTCGCGGCGAACGCGGCCATCGGCACCGTCGCCTCGCGGACGAGGCGGCTCTCGGCCTGCCACACGGCCTCGAACCCGAGCGCCTCCGCTCGACGGACGTAACGGATCCCGTCGCGGATGGGGTGCTTGTCCTGCAGGTAGAGCGCGATACGTCCTTCCGCCCCGCTCACCGCGCAGCGCCCCCGGTCGGCGCGAACGGATGTTCCTCGATGTCGTCCATCCGCCGCCACAGCTCTTGGGCGGTCGCCTGGCTGAAGGCGCGTAGCTCGGCCTCGCCGGTGTGGACGAGCCTCCGGTCGCGAACGACGACCGAGCCGCCGACGACCACGTCGCGGACGTCTCGAGCCGACAGCCCAAACATCCAGTGCCCCGCGAGATTCTCAGCGGTCAGGGGCGTCGGCGGATCGTAGTCGAGAACGACGAGATCGGCCGGCGCGCCGGGCTCGATGCGGCCGAGGAGCGGCTCGTCGAACGTCCGCCCGGCGAACGCCGCTCCAGCCGCCATGCGTCCGAGCACCCACGGGGGGGTGATCGAAGGGTCGTCCTCGCGCCCCCGCCAGTAGACGGCGCGCGACTCGGCGAACATGTCGCCGTCGATCCCGTCGGTCCCCAGTGCCACGCGGTCGCCCAGCCGTCCCACGGGTGCGCGGCCCACGCGGTTGTTCATGTTCGAGCGAGCGTTGTGAGCGACCCACGCCCCGGTCTCTCGGATCAGCGCTATCTCGCGGTCGTCGACGTGCACGCAATGGGCGAGCAGCGAGCGGTCGGAGAGCGCGCCGGCGTCGGCGAGGCGCTCGATCACGCGTCGACCGAAGCGGGCCTCGCTGTCCCGCTCGTCGACCGCGTCCTCGGCGACGTGGACGTGGATACCGACGTCGAACTCGTCGGCGAGCGACACACACGCGTGGAGCGTCTCCGCGGACAGCGTGAAGGACGCGTGCGCACCAACCATCGTTCGGAGCAGCGGCTCCACGTGCCCCGCCGACGCGTCTTCTTTCAGTCGCAGATGCGTCTCCTCGAGCCCGGCGGCCGCTCGATCGAGCCCGTCGCGGTCGGTGACCTCGTAGCAAAGGATCCTTCGGGCGCCGAGGCCGCGCAGCCCACCGTCCAGCCATTCAAGGGACCGGTCGATCGCGTTCGGTGAGGCGTGATGATCCACGATCGTCGTGGTCCCGGCGAGGAGGGCATCGGCACCGCCGACGAACGCCGAGTGGAAGATCGACGATTCGTCGAGTGCCCGGTCGAGGCGCCACCACACGCGCTGGAGAACCTGCAGGAAGTCCTGGGGTGGCTCGAGCCGGTACGGCATGCCCCTCGCGAGCGCCGAGTACAGGTGGTGGTGCGCGCAGACGTTGCCCGGGATCACCAAGCAGCCGGTGCAATCGATCGAGTCGGCCCCGGGCTCGGTACCGCCGTCGGCCGCGACTCGTCCGTTCACCACCGTGACGTCGGTCGGTCGGAGGGACGGCGGGTCGAGCGACGTGACGACGGTGCCTCCCCGCAGAACGATGCTCACCCCGCGGGACTCACTCGGTCTCGATGCGGCGGGCGCTCCCTGCGAGTTTCGGCACGAGGGCCACCGCCGCGGCGGAGTCGCGCATCGGCAGCTGCGTTCTCCACCGACCGTCGAACGCCTTCAGCGCGCCGGCGACGGCAGCTGCGGTGGGGACCAGACCGATCTCGCCGACGCCCTTCGCGCCGTACGGTCCTTCGGGCTGCGCGACCTCGACGACGATCGTCTCGACGTCGGGCATCCGAGGCGCCGGGATGATCCCCAGCGACTTGAGCGTGTTCGTCGAGGGGAACCCTCCCTCGACGGCGAACTCCTCGGTGAGCGCGAATCCCAGGCCCATGTGCACGGCGCCCTCAACCTGCCCCTCGATGAGCGTCGGGTTGATCGCCCGACCGACGTCGTGGGCGGCGACGACCCTCTCGATCCTTCCGTCGTCGTCGAGGATCACCACCTGCACCGCCCACGAGTACGCGAAGTGGGTGACGGGGTTCGCGACGTCCTCGCCGGGCTTGTTCGTCCAGTCGACCACGACCTCGCCGTGGAACTCTCGCCCGGCGAGGTCCTCGATGCGGTTGCCGTTCAGCTCCGCCTTCAACGCGGTCGCGGCCTGCTGGATCGCGCGCCCTCCCAGCACGGTCGAACGCGACGCCGTCGTCTGACCGGTGTCGAGCTCCCGCATCGTGTCGACGACGACGTGCACCCGATCGGCGGTGAGGCCGAGCTCCTCGCACACGATCTGCAGGAGCGCCGTATGCACCCCCTGCCCCATCTCGGTCCACGAGTGGAACAACGTCACGGTGCCGTCGACCTCGGCTCGCAGGATCGCCCGCCCCCGTTCGATCAGCCCATTGCCGATGCCGGTGTTCTTCACGCCGCAGCCGATCCCTGCGTGCTTCGCGTCGCGGTACTCGTCCCGCACGGCCTCGAGGCATGCCTTGATCCCGACGCCCTCCCCGAGCACCTGTCCGGTTCCGAACGGCTCGCCGACGTCGAGCGCGTTCCGCCAGCGCATCTCCCACGGGTCGATCCCGACGCGCTCGGCGAGGCGATCGAGCATCCCATCGATGGCGAACACCACCTGGTTCACGCCGAACCCACGCATCGCGCCGGCCGGCGGGTTGTTCGTGTAGACAGCCGTCGATTCGATGTCGACGGCGTCGAACCGATAGGCGCCGCAGGCGTGTCCCGCAGCGCGCTCGAGCACCTTGTCGCCGACGCTCGCATATGCGCCGGTGTCTCCGACGATCCGAGCCCGCACGGCGGTCAGACGCCCTTCGTCGTCGCACCCGACCGTGTACGTCATCGTCAGCGGGTGGCGCTTGGGGTGGAACCGGATGCTCTCGGCGCGGCTCATCGTGAGCAGGACCGGACGGCCGGTGGCGACGGCGGCGAGCGCCGCGTGGCACTGCACGTTCAGGTCCTCCTTTGCGCCGAACGCTCCCCCGTTCGCGACCTGCGTGACGCGCACGCGCTCCTCCGGCCAGCCCAGGAACGACGCGATCTGATGCCGGTCCTCCCAGACGCCCTGACCTTGCGACGAGACGTGCAGCGTGCCGTCGGACTGGGGAACCGCGAGGGCCGACTCGGGCTCGAGAAAAGCGTGCTCGATGAACTGCGTTCGGAACGTCTCGGTCAGCACGTGGGTCGAGCGTTGGAGCCCTGCGTCGACGTCACCGCGACGAACGATCGACGTCGAGAGCACGTTGCCGCTCTCGTGCAGTCGCGGCGCGTCGGGCTCCAGCGCCTCGAACGGATCCGTGACCGGTTCGAGCACCTCGTACTCGACGTCGATGAGCTCGGCGGCCTCGCGGGCGTCGTGGCGGCTCTCTGCCACCACGACCGCAAGGACGTCGCCGACGTACCGCGTGATCTCGCCCTCGGCGACGATCTGCGGCCAGTCCTTGGTGATCGCGCCTTGAACGCGTTGACCGGGGACGTCGCCCGCCAGTAGCACCGCGACGACGCCCGGATGCGCGCGAGCCCGCCCGGCGTCGATCCGTACCACGCGCGCTCGGGGGTGGTCGGAGAACCGGAGCGCGCCGTGCAGCATCCCGGGCGCAGACAGGTCGTTCACGTACGGCTTGTCGCCCAGGGCCAACTCCCGTCCCTGGTAGCGAGCGGTGCGCGAGCCGATCCGGCCCGACAGGTCCGGGTGGGGCATCGGCTCGCCGAGACGCGACCGCGCGACCATCTCGACCGCGTCGACGATCTTGATGTACCCGGTGCACCTGCACAGGTTTCCGGCGAGCGAGCGTCCGATCTCCTCGCGTGACGGTGATGGGTTCTTCGCCAGCAGACCCTCGGCCTTCATCACGATCCCCGGCGAGCAGAACCCGCACTGCGACGCGCCGGAGACGACGAACCCGTCCGCCCACCGGTCGCGCTCCTCGGGTGGGAGACCTTCCTGTGTCATCACCTGACGCCCCGCCGCGCGCTCGGCCTTCTGCGCGCACGAGACGACGGCTTTGCCGTCGATCAGCACCGTGCAGGCGCCGCACGAGCCCTCCGGCGCGCACCCGTCCTTCACCGAGGTAACACCCAGGTCCTCGCGGAGCACGTCGAGGAGGCTCGCGCCCGGACGAACGTCGACCGACACCGCGCTCCCGTTCAGCGTGAAGTCCACGTCACTCCCCTCCCGCGGCCGCAACGTAGCGCTCGGGGAACGCGGCGTACCACGCCGCCGCGAGCGGGAGGTGATCGATCGGACACTGGTCGTCAACGCTGTGCGCGTACACCTCGTTCGCCGGGCCGAACCCGATCGTGGGGATCTCGAGCTTCCCCGCGCTCGACACGCCGTTCGTCGAGAACACCCATCGGCCGATCTGTGGCGTCATCCCCAGGGCGCGCTCCGAGGTCTCGACCGCCGCGCGAACGCCGTGATGGTCCTCGGGCGTCACCCACGTCGGGAAGTACTTGTCGGTCGAGAGGGTCAACCCCGTGTATGCCCGCCCTTCATAGGTGAGCAGCTCGACCGTCGCGGCACCCTCCTGCACGGCGGGCAGCCCCTCGAGCTCGGCCCGAGCCGACTCGACCGTCTCTCCAATCGTCAGCCGCCGGTCCAGGTAGATCGTGCAACCGTCGGGCACGGCGTTCAACGAGGGCGTCTGAGCGTCGATCTTCGAGACGACCACCGTTCCCTTTCCCAGGAACGGATCGGACGCGAGTCGTTCGTTCAGGGCCTCGACCTGCTCGACGATCGGCGCCATCCGGTAGATCGCGTTCACCCCGCGCTCCGGCGCCGACGCGTGCGCCGCCCGTCCCGTCGTGTGGAGCGCGAACTCGGCGCGCCCGCGATGTCCCCGGTAGACCTGCAGGTTCGTCGCCTCGCCGAGCACGACGATCTCGGCCTTGGGGATCGTGTTCGTCAGGAGGTACTCCAGGGCGAGGCCGTCACAGTCCTCTTCCTGGACCGTTCCCACGACCCACAGCGTGAACCGAGACGTATCGATGCCGAGCCGCCGCAGCAGCGCGCCCCCGTGCACCATCGACGCGATCGCGGCCTTGTTGTCCGACGCGCCGCGGCCGTAGAGCACGCCGTGCTCGATCGTCGCCGTGAACGGCTCAGTGCGCCACAACGACGGGTCGCCCGTGTTCACCACGTCGATGTGCGAGTCGAACACGATGTGCACCGGCCCGTCGCCGATCCGCCCGATCACGCTGCCGAACCCGTCCACGACCACGTCGTCGAACCCAACCGCCTTCATCTCCTCGCCGATCCGTTGGACGACCGCGTTCTCCTCGCGCGAGAGGCTCGGCCGTTCGATCAGGTCGGCCAGGAACCGGGTGACGTCGTCGCGGAGACCTTCTGCCTCCCGCGCGTAGCGTTCGTCGACGTTCATCGGCCCACCATTGTCCCGTTCCGGTCGACGCCGGTGAACACCACGGCGACGCGCTCGCCCCGGTGCAGGCGTCCTCGTCGCGACAGCTCGATCAGGCCCGCGAGTCCCGCCGAGCCCGTGTGGTCGACGTCGATGCCACTCGCCTCGCGCGCGAGCGTGTTCGCGTCGCGTAGCGTCTCCTCTGAGACGAGGACCGGGGACCCGTCCGTCGCCAGCATTCCGCCGATGACCGCCGCCCAGTCGTACGTCTCGTCGTCGAGGATCCCATCGGCGATGCTTCGCGGTTCGGTCTCCCACGGCCACATGACCTCGGACCGGTTCGACCGCGCCCAGGTCATCGCGTCGACGATCCCCTCCGGCGTCGCCTCGTATCCGGCACGCTGCCGGACGCGCACGTACGCCCGCTCGAGCGGATGCGCGCTCTCGGTCTGCACGGCATGGATACGCGGCAGACGCTCCGGCGCCTCGAGCAGCGCGGCGTCCTCGAACGCGCGGATGCACGCGCTCGCCAGCGCGCCCCCGCCGATCTGCACGACGAGCGCGTCGAGCGACTCACCCGCTCGCGTGAGCTGAGCGACGAGCTCGTACCCGAGCGTCTCGCCCCCTTCGATCGTCAGGCCGTTGTCCGGACCCTGACACGTGAACGGGATCGCGCCCTCGGCGATCGCGCGTCGGAGCGCCGCGTACGTCGGGTCGCCGACCCCCTCCTCCTCCCGGTCACAGATCTCCATCGTTGCGCCGAGCTCGTGCAGCCGGCGGACCACCGCATGGTCCGCCCACGTCGGGATGAACACACGGAGCGGGCGCTCGGCCGCGCGCGCCACGACGGCCGCCGCGAGCGCCGCGTTGCCGCAGCTGGCGATGGCGAGCTCACGTCCGTCGATCGACCCCATGCCGGTCTGCTCCGCGACCAGCAGGTGGATCATCAGCCCCATCAGGTGCCGCGCCTTGTGCGACCCGGACACGTTCCCCGTCTCGTCCTTGACCCACACGTCGCATCCCAGGCGCTCGGACAACCCGTCGCTCCGTTCGAACGCAGTCTCGACGAATCCACGCCCGTCGACTGCGGCGACCGCCTTGTCGAGCTGCTCGACCAGGTGGACGTGGTCGTCGTCGCTCATCCCGTGGGCGCGGCCGAGGTGGTACGAGTGGAACAGCTCGCGAAAGCGCACGAACGGGTTCCGGTCGTCGCCGTCGGGGAACGAGACGTGCGTCGGGTCGATCTCGCGAACCATCACGTGGTCGCGGTCATCGCCGTTCGCGCTCGGACAGCGGAACGGGAACGGCTCGTCAGCCGGAGCGGTATACCCGCAGCCCTCGCAGACCACGGACGTCGCCGGCGCTGCACTCACACGGCCATCCCCGATCGAACGTTGAACGCGCGGATCGCCTCGTCCCACTCCGGCAACAGATCACGGAGCGAACGCCAGAACGCCTGGTCTTGGCGCGCCACGAAATCCTCGACGGAGACGCCTTGCTGCTCGACCCACGTGAAGTAGCCGAGGTTGAAGACGCGTCGCCGGTCCTCCTCGGTGAGCTGCATCATGTCGCCCGTTCCCTGCCCCTCGAGCGACCGGCCGAAGGTCTCCGCAGCCTCCGTTTGGCCGAACCCCCCGGGGAAGTCGCGCGCCAGGACCTTGTCCACCTCGGTTCGGTACATCGCCGCGCCGTCGGTGGCGATGGTGACGACGACGTCGTCGGCGCCGAGCCGCAGCAGCTTCGCCGTCTTGATCGCGGCGAGGACGTTGCAGATGCTCGACAAGCCGAACGCATCGAGCGCCTCGATCACGCGCTCGTCGACGCCGCGCGCACGGAGGAACGCCCGTCCCTCCTCGGTGTTGAACAGCACGTTCAGACGATCGGTGTCTCGGTCGCTCACGTCGGCGACGACGTCGGTGTTCATGACGTTGTGGATCAGCGGCACGTGCTTGTCGCCGATCCCCTGGATGTTGTGCTCGCCGAACCCATTGTGGAGCAGCGTCGGACATTCGAGTGCCTCGGCCACGACGACCTGCGCCCCGAACCGGTCCTTCAGGTGGTCCCCGGCGCCCAGCGTCCCGGCCGACCCCGACGCCGCGACGAAGGCACGAAGTCGGAGTGACGGGTCGGCCTCGCGAAGCGAGTCGAACACGCGCTCGAGGGCAGAACCAGTGACGAACAGGTGCACGAGGTGGTTGGGGTACTCGGCGAACTGATTGAGGATGACGTTCGCCGGATCCCGCGCGAGGCGGTTGCACTCGTCGTAGATCTCCTTGACGTTGCTCTCGACGCCCGGCGTTCGCACGATGTCGGACGGTTCGCTGACCCAGCGCTCGAGCCATTCGAATCGCTCCCGGCTCATCCCTTCGGGCAGCACGGCGACGCCCCGGCATCCCATGATCCGGCTGATCGCCACGCCGCCTCGGCAGTAGTTGCCGGTCGACGGCCACACCGCCCGCTGCGAGGTCGGATCGAATCCGCCCGTCACGACGCGCGGCGCGAGACACCCGTACGCAGCCAGCACCTTGTGCGCGCCGATCATGGGGAATCGATCACCGAACGCGACCAGGATGCGCGCGTCGACGCCGGTGAGCTCGGTCGGAAGCACGACGTGATCCGGGACGTCGACGGTCGAGCGGCGGTCGGCGCCGTTGTACCAGTGGACGCGGAACAGGTTCAGAGGATGTGCGGCGTCGGGATCGACGGACTCGAGCTCCGAACGGATGCGCTGCGGGATCTTCCCCGGGTCAGCGAGCTGCTCGAAGGTCGGCAGCGCGATGCCCGCCTCCGCCAAGCGCTCGACGACGCGCTCGTCGGCCGAGACATCCGCGCCGATCATCGCCCTCGTCCGCACCACCTTCGAAGGATTCTAGGCGGGGTGGGTTCGCCGTCGCGTCGGCCGTTCAGGGAGCGTGTGCCGCGGAACGACTACGGGCGAGGGTCCAGGATCAGCGGCGGGAGCGGTTCCTGGTCGAAATCGAACTCGCTCAGCAGGTTGCCGAGCCCCCGGACCTCCTCGCGGACCGTGGGACGCGAGTCCGGCCGGCTCATTGTGTCGGGATCCAGCCGTGCGCCGTCGAGGAACAGGTCCTCGATCAATCGCAGGTATGCGTCGAACGACAGCGTCTGCGAGTCGATCATGCCGCGACGCGCCCACGGGCTGATCATGATCCCCGGCACGCGGATGCCGTAGCCGTTGCGATCGACACGGGGTGGCACGACGTGGTCGTAGAAGCCGCCCCAGTCGTCCCACGTCAAGAAGATCGCCGTCTGCTCCCAATCGGGCCCGCGCATCAACGCGTTGACGACGTTCGTCACGTGTCGCTGCCCTTTCCAGATCGGCTCGCCGGCGCCGGGATGCTCGCCGACGCCCGAGTACGGCATCACCCACGACACCGACGGCAACGTTCCGTCCGCCGCCGCCGCATAGAACTCCGAGTGGCCCTGGACCCGATCGAGCTGGCGGTTCTGGCGGACGGTCGTGAACCACCGAAGCGGGTTCTGCTGGCTCACGGTGCGTTGTCCGCTCCTGTCGTTCGGGCAGGGATCGAACTCACACGTGTCGTCGCCGACGTAGTACGACCAGCTCACCCCGGCCTCGTGCAGCAAGTGGGTGATGTCGGTCCACGCCCAGATCGGAACGTCCTCGTGGGAACGCTGGACCTGCGCCTCGTCGCTCAGCTCGAGATCCGACACGCAACTCATCGGATCGCGAGGGTTGTCGCAGCTCGCCGCCCACGCAGAGACCAGGAACAGGTGCGCCGGCAGCGTCCACGAGTCGGCCGGCGCGAACATGCGGTCCTGCAAAACGAACCGGCGCGCGTACGTCCAGTAGTTCGGGATCGTCCGCGCCGTGTGGTAGCTCATCACGTCGGGCTGTCGTTGCGGCCCGAGGTAGCGCGCGCACGCCGGGTCGTCGCGGTGGTCGGCGCAGTGGATCGGGCTGTCGACCACCGTTCGGATGAACCCGTCCATCCGTCCGCCGTCCACGTCGGCGCGCGAGTGTCGCCATGCGTGCGGTCCGCCCTCCTGCAGCTGGCTGGTCGTTCGGTACGGCCGCGCGCACCTGCCGAGGACGGGGTCGGGGATGCACACGGCGATCCGGCCGTCCTCGGTCCGCGGAAAGCCCTTCGCCCCGGGGAACGTCCCGAAGTAGTGATCGAACGAACGGTTCTCCTGCACGATGAACACGAGGTGCTTGAGCGTCGCCCGGGCCTGCACGAGCTGCGTCTGCGACGGCTCTGGTACCGCGTCGCGGCTGCAGGCCGCCGCGACCAGCGCGAGCGACGCACCGAGGACGAGGAGCGTTCGCCTCATGTTCCGCTCGGCCTACCGGCGCCGGGATCCAGGATCAATGGGTCGAGCGGTTCCTGTTCGAAGTCGAACTCACGCAGCAGATCGCCGAGCACCTGGACCTCCTCGCGAACCGTGGGCCGCGAGTCCGGTCGGCTCATCGTCTCCGGATCGAGGCGCTCACCCTCGAGGAACAGGTCCTCGATCAGCCGCAGGTACGCGTCGAACGACAGCGTTTGCGAGTCGATCATGCCGGAACGCGCCCACGGGCTGACCGTCATCCCCGGAACGCGGATCCCGTACCCGTTCAGGTCGACGCGCGGCGGTTCGACATGGTCGTAGAAGCCGCCCCAGTCGTCCCACGTGATGAAGATCGCCGTTTCCTCCCAGTCCGGTCCGCGCATCGCGGCGTTCACGAGATTGGTCACGTGGCGCATGCCCTTCCACACCCGCTCATCGTTGTCCGGGTGCTCGCCGACTCCGTTGTAGGGAACGATCCACGACACCGACGGGAGCTTTCCGGCACGAGCCGCTTCGTAGTACTCGGCGTGGCCACGAACGTTGTCGATCTGGTGGTTCTGCCGGACCGTCGTGAACCACGGGAGCGGAGTCTGCTGCATGACGGTGTTCCGGCCGCGCGGGTTCCGGCGGCAGCCGAAGAAGCACGTGTCGTCGCCCACGTAGTACGCCCAGCTCACGTCGCGCTCGTTCAATAGATACGTGATGTCGGTCCACGCCCACAGCGGAACGTCCTCGCGGGCCTTGAGGATCTCCAGCTCCTCCGCCGGATCGAGCTCCGAGACGCAGCTCATCGGGTCACGAGGGTCCTCACATCGCGCAGCCCACGCCGACACCAGGTATAGGTGGGCGGGAAGCGTCCACGAGTCTGCCGGCGCGAACATGTGGTCCTGCAGGACGAAGTTCTCCGCGTAGCGCCAGTAGTTCGGGATCTCCCGATCGGTCATGTAGCTCATGACGTCGGGCTGCCCCTGCGGCCCCAGGTAGCTCGCGCACGCCGGATCGTCGCGATGGTCGGCACAGTGCATCGGACCGTCGATCACCGTGCGGACGAACCCGTCCATGCGGCCGCCGTTCACATCGGCGTCGGAGTGGGGCTCGCCGTGCGGCCCTCCCTCCTGCAGCTGGCTGCTCGTGTGGTACGGCGATACGCACGTGCCGAGGATCGGGTCGGGAACGCACACCGTCGGTGTGCCGTCACGCATGGGGATGCCCTCGGCGCCGGGGAACGTGCCGAAGTAGTGATCGAACGACCGGTTCTCCTGGACGATGAAGATCAGGTGCTTCAGGCGCACCTGCGCCTGCTCGAGCTTCGGCATGCCGGAGACGTCGTCCGGTGCGTGTGATGGGGACGACGCAACCGGCTGCGTCGTCGCGGGACTCGTGGTGCCGTCGGTCGCCTCGGGCGTCGCTTCCGAAGGAGCGGAACACGCCGCCGCGACAAGGCACGAGACGAGCGCGATCGCGCGGGCAGTACCAGGGACACGAGGCACGCCCGAGCCTACAACGCCGACGCCTGACCTCCGAGACGCCCGTGAGAGGATGCCGCCGTTCCGCGCCACGAAGGAGCTCCCATGAACCGAACGGCCACCCACAACGTCACGCTCATCCCCGGCGACGGTATCGGCCCCGAATGCGTACGCGCCGCCCAACGGATCGTCGAGGCGACCGGCGCGAACATCGACTGGGACGAACAGGAGGCCGGCGCAGAGGTTTTCAAGAAAGGACTCCCCTCAGGCGTCCCTCCCGAGACGATCGAGTCGGTCGACCGCACCCGCGTGGTGTTGAAGGGACCGCTCGAGACTCCCGTCGGATTCGGCGAGAAGAGCGCGAACGTGACGCTCCGCAAGCTGTTCGAGACCTACGCGAACGTTCGCCCCGTCCGGGAGCTCCCCGGCGTGACGACCCCGTACAGCGGCCGTGGCATCGACCTCGTCGTCGTTCGCGAGAACGTCGAGGACCTCTATGCGGGGATCGAGCACATGCAGACGCCCGGCGTCGCGCAGGCCCTCAAGCTCATCAGCCGGAAGGGCTGCGAGAAGATCGTGCGCTTCGCGTTCGAGCTGGCGATCGCGGAGGGACGCGAGAAGGTCCACTGCGCCACCAAGGCGAACATCATGAAGCTCTCCGAAGGCTTGCTGAAGCGCACCTTCGAGGAGATCGCGCCGGAGTATTCGGCGATCGAGGCCAATCACATCATCGTCGACAACTGCGCGCACCAACTGGTGAAGCGCCCCGAGCAGTTCGACGTGATCGTGACGACCAACATGAACGGCGACATCCTTTCCGACCTCACATCGGCGCTCGTCGGCGGGCTCGGGTACGCGCCGAGCGCGAACATCGGAACCGACGTCGCGATCTTCGAGGCGGTGCACGGCTCGGCGCCGAAGTACGCGGGCAAAGACGTGATCAACCCCACGGCGGTCGTGCTATCGGCCGTTCTGATGCTTCGGCACCTGGGCGAGTTCGACGCCGCGGCGGACATCGAGCACGCGATCCTCGTGACGCTCGAGCAAGGAACGTTGACCGGCGACGTCGTCGGCTACGACAAGGGCACGCCGACGAGCGCGTACACCGACGCGATCATCGGCAACCTCGGCAAGCGCTCGAAGCGGTGGCAGGTGCGCGACTACAAGCCGATCTCATTGCCATCGGTCGCCTCCCGGCCCGACTTCGTTCGGCCCGCGGAGCGCGCGGTGGTAGGACTGGACCTGTTCGTCGAGTCACCGCTCGATCCGGAGGAGCTCGGCACGAGCCTCCGCGCGCTGACCGATGACACGAACCTCGAACTGAAGTCGGTGTCGAACCGAGGACGGCAGGTGTTCCCACCGACCGGAGCGACCGCCGACATGGTCGATCACTATGCGTGCCGGTTCATAATCAGGCAGGACCCGGGCGACCTCTTGGACGGCGCGGTCCACGACCTCTTGCAGCGCGTGTCGACCAAGCACAAATGGATGCACATCGAGAAGCTGCAAGAGTTCGACGGCGAGCTGGGGTTCACCCGCGCGCAGGGAGAGAATTAGAGCAGCGAGCGTTGGGCGCGCCGGTCATAGATCGGCCGGCCGTCCTCGCCCCTCGCCGATGAGTGAAGGACGTGCTCCTCCCCGCCGCCGTCGAGCAGATGAACGACGCGGCCCCCGGTGGCGACGATCGCGTCGGAGAGGATCCGCCGGTGGCAGCGGCGCCAGTCGGACTCGGCACACATGAAAGCGGTGGGCATCTCGTCGGCGCTCCGGAGCAGCCAGTCGAGGCCGTCGGCGAACTCGCGCGTCTCGGTGTGATCGGCGTAGCCGCGAAGCGCGTCGTTCCAAAGCGCGACGTGGTGAGAGTCCGGGCGAGGTGTGCGGAGACCTCCCAGCTCGGCGCCGCGCCAGACGTACTCGATGCAGGCGTCGGCCAGCACGGAGTCGAGCGTCGCCTTGTTGAAATGCGGGTTCCGGCGCGACGCGGGCATCGCCCGAACGTCGACGACGCGACGAATCCCGGGGGCTTGAACGAGCTCGAGGAACGCGTCGACCGGCCGGCGGCCGTGGCCGACGCTGTACAAAAGGGCCATAGGACAAGAGTAGAAGTGGAATCATCCGAGGCCAGCGGAGCGCGTTCGATATCCTGGCAAAGCCCCGGACGGGGCGCTCGGTCCCATCGTCTAGTGGCCTAGGACACCACCCTCTCAAGGTGGAGACACGGGTTCAAATCCCGTTGGGACTACAAGCAAAGGCCCAGGTCAGAAACGGTGTCGCATCTGAACCGCCACTCAACTCGGTCGTTCGTCCCGCATTCGTCCCGTGGACGACCGTTACACGTAGCGATCGAACTGCCGACGGGAGGGAACAGGTTGAGGCTTTTGCTTAGGGGCTGCGAGGCCACGAGTTGGGGTCCCAACTAGGACGGTCGCGTGTGGATAGCGTCATATGCACCATGGGTTCGTCACAATTACGGCCCGTTCGACCGCTCCCTCAGCCACGTTTTCTCCTTCTAGGACTCGTGAAGCTAGGGCTCTTTCGTCCACGCATGTATGACCCGACGTTCGACCCGGTCGTAGACCTCGACGCGGTTGCCTTCCAGGCCCTCCATGCCCATCGACGTCTTGAAGGCTGTCACAGGTGGCGGTCCGTTCAGCCGGGGTGCCCCTCGCCCTCCGAGCTACGCACGTGCCTGAGCATGAGCCCGACGAAGATAGCCAAGGCGATCGTTCCAACCAGGCTTACGGCGGCGGCGACGTGCAGTCCCCGGACGAAGGCCTCGCGAGCGGCGTCGACCATGGCGCGGCCGACCTGATCCGGAAGCCGCCCGGCCACCTCGATGGCGCCTCCGAGCGTGTCCCGTGCGATCGCGGCCGCCTGGGGAGAGACCCCGGGCGGGATGCCCTCGCCGATCCCGGCGCGATAGATCGCAACTCCGATGCTGCCGAAGATGGCGATCCCGAGAGCCCCGCCGAACTCAGCGGACGTCTCCGAGATCCCCGCGGCCGCCCCGGCCCGCTCGGGCGGAGCCGACCCGATGATCAGGTCGTTCGTCAGGGTGAACAAAGGAGCGCTCCCAAGCGAGAAGGCGACGGAGCCGGCGACGATGACCGCGAAGCCTGAGGCCGCGTCGATCTGCGTAAATATCAGGAAGCCCACGGCGGCCAACGCCAGGCCGCCCGCCATCACCGGCGCCGGACGGACCCGGCGGGCGATCACCGGTGTCAGATTCGATCCGACGACGAACCCCAGGGCCCACGGCAGCGTCCACAAGCCCGCCTCGAGCGGTGACAGCCCCAGCACCAGCTGGAGATATTGCGGCAGGAAGAGGAAGCCCCCGAACACCAGGAAGATGCCGAACCCATACGTCACCAGCGAGGCGGTGAAGGCCGGCCTCACGAACAGCCGGAGGTCGATGAACGGATCGGCCAGCTTCAACTGCCGGCGCTGAAACACGACGCCAACGGCCAAGCCGGCAACGATGAACATCACGGCCACTACGCTCACGCCGTCCTGGGCGATCTGCTTGAGACCGAAGATCACCGCCAGAACTGCCACCAGCGCCAGGGCGGCGCTCGTGAGATCGAGACGGCCCGCGTCTGGGTCGCGGTATTCGGGGAGGAACTTCGGCCCAAGTGTCAGCAGCAGCGCCATCACCGGCACGGCCAGCAGGAACACCGCGCCCCACCAGAAGAACTCCAACACCAGGCCGCCCAGCAGCGGGCCGATCGCGCCTCCAACCGAGAAGCTGGTGATCCAGATGCTGATGGCCACTGTGCGCTGCCGGGGGTCGAGGAACATGTTCCGGATCAAGGACAGCGTGGACGGCGCAAGGGTCGCCCCTGCCACCCCCAGCAGGGCCCGGGTGGCGATAAGCATTTCGGCGCTGGCCGATAACGCGGCCAGCACGGACGCCACGCCGAACGCGGCAGCGCCGATCATGAGCAGACGGCGGCGACCGATCCTGTCGCCCAGCGTGCCCATCGTGATCAGGGACCCGGCCACCAGGAACCCGTAGATATCGATGATCCACAGCAGCTGCGTGCTGGTGGGCCGGAGGTCCGCGCTGATGGCCGGCACCGCCAGGTGCAGGACGGTCAGATCCATCACGTACAGAACGCACGCCAGCGCGATAACAGCGAGCCCTATCCACTCCTTGCGCCCGGCCCGAGGTGGGGCGGCGACCTGGTTTTCAGCCTGCACTGCTCACCTCCAGCCGTTCGGCTTCTCTTTACGACCCGTGGGGTCGGCAAGACTCATCGGTCAGTCGGCTAGGTCGGTCCCGCCGAGCTGGCAGCTTGAACGGTGGCGCCCTTCACGAAGCGCTGGAGCCTGTCGCTGCCCTGGTGCCGAATGAACCATCGGCCCGATTGGACGACGGCGAGGTAGATGGGCAAGAAGATCGCGACGGTGGCAATCGCCGCGCCAAGGAATCCGCCGACGAGGTAACCGATGAACAGCGGCGGGTGATCACAACGGGTCCCGGCCTGATCAGGCCCATCGCTACCGAGTCGAGGAACTCGCGCCCTGAGAGCCAGTAACACTGCTCAACGACCCCCTTCTCGGAGGAACGGGACGATCGCGAGCCCAACACCGAAGATGACGCACATTCCTGCATGTTTACCGTTCGTACGGGACGGACGACGAGGGCACCGATGCTTCCCGCTCATCTGGTTCAGTCGACCACGCCGTCCCGCTCGGCATCGTCCGCCTTGAGATTCAGAGAGATCGAGTTCATGCAGTAGCGCTCTCCGCTGGGCTCGGGACTATCATCGAACAGATGGCCAAGGTGGCCGCCGCACCGGGCGCACGTGACCTCGATTCGGCGCATGCCGAAGCTCACATCCTCGTGAAGCTCGACGGCTCCGCGAGCGATCGGCTCGAAGAAGCTGGGCCAGCCGGTGCCCGAGTCGTACTTCGCCTCGGAACGGAACAGTTCCTCTCCGCACGCCGCGCACCGGTAGGTCCCGCGATCCTTCGTGAACGCGTACTTGCCGGTGAAGGCGCGCTCGGTGCCCTTGTTTCTGAGCACCTCGAATTGTTCCGGGGTCAAGCGCTCTCGCCACTCCTGCTCGGATCTCGGGAGGTGCTCTCGGGGCCGCCGTCTCACGATCTGCTCGTCCATCACGCCTCCCTCGATGCGGATTGACACCTCGGCCGAGGAACGGTGCCTCTTATCCCCTCGCTCTCCCAAGAA
The DNA here is from genome assembly GCA_035640355.1 of Actinomycetota bacterium. Lineage (NCBI taxonomy): Bacteria > Bacillati > Actinomycetota > Actinomycetota bacterium. The sequence continues at coordinate 51,580 of DASQWI010000017.1, read as the reverse complement.
CGCTCGTAACTCGGCGTACGTTCCCCGGGGCGTGGGCGTCCAGGTCCAAATGCACCGCAGCCTTCGCACTGGTGCGGCGAACCGGGAGCCAGGGCGAGGCGAGGAAGGAGGACGCGGCGGTCGAATGATTCTGGAGCTCCAAGAGCAGAGGCAGGTGGTTCACACATCGTCCAGCCAGGTCTACGAGCAGACGCTCAGGTCACTAGGCACGTCGAGTGTGAACCGCCACTCAATTGGTCGTTCGTCCCGCATTTGTCCCGCGACACGTCACACATTCAAGTGGCGCTGGCGGGAGCGGTCCTGTCGATATGCCGATCTTCCGGCGAGCGTGCAGAAGGATCAGCCACCACCCGTGAGGAGCCGGTCCACTGAAGCAGGACTAACAGCACGGCTCTTTACGAGATGTGTCGTTGCGGCTCGTAGTGAAGGACGCCACGCCAGTTCGTGCCAGTTGTGTGCTCAGCCCATCCGCGAGCGGCGTCTACGAGCCCTGCTGCTCCTGCGCGCGCCGAGCGGCCTCCTCGGGCGAGACGTCCTCGACGTGCGTGTGGAACCACCAGTGGTTGCCGAACGGATCCACGACGCCGGCGCTCCGGTCACCGTAGAACTGGTCGGCCGGCTCGCGGAGCGACGTCGCTCCGGCCTCGAGTGCCCGTTGGAACGTCGCGTCGGCATCCTCCACGTACGTCATCACTGTGGCTGGCATCGGCTCGCCGCTGCCCTCGGCCGTCGAGGCCTCCGCGAGCATGACGATCGAGTCACCGATGCGCATCTCCGCGTGCCCGATCCTGCCGTCGGGCTGGGGCATCCTCAAGGCCTCTTCGGCGCCGAACGTCGCCGTGATGAACTCGATGAGTCCTGCCGCGTCCTCTACCAACAGGTAGGGCTGCACGCTGTGGTACTGGTCGGGTATCGCCTTGACGGTCATCGGCTCCTCCTCCTGAGGCTGGATCGAGGCTACCAACTCTCGACTGCGTAAATCCCTGACTCGTGCCGGAGCACTGAGACAGACGACATGCCCATCCAGCTGCGGACACCTTTCTGGTTTGTCCGTCGGACTCTCGGCTGTCGCATCGAGCGTCCTGGGTGAAGATCGCCGTCACCGCGCATACCGGCACATAGGCGTCGCAGTCCACTCGGCGCCACGGGGCTCATGTTCTACGAACGACGAGGTGGACGGTTCTTCGCGCTGGACGCCGACGGCAGAAGCTGCATGCTGGTCGTCGCGGTGCGCGACAGCCCGCGCTTGCTCAGAGCCGGGCGGTGATCGGTCGGAGCCGCCCTGGATCAAGAGGTTCGACTGGGGAACACATCGTCGATCGTGCGCAGCCTCAACTCGAGCGCCGCGAGCTGCGCGTCCCACCGCCAGAGCGCATCACGAAGTTCCGGCTTCTCGAACATCATCAGCGCCGAGCAGACGGTCATGGGGAGCACGTCGACGTCATCGCCCGCAGTTTCCGCGATGTCGGCGAACGTCACATGGAGCGCGTCCTCCGCCTCCTCCTGCGTCTCGAACTCCATGAGGACGTCTGGATGACCAGACGATCGCCAGTGGATGAGGAACCATGGCTGGAGCTCCGGAACCTCGACGACCTGTGCCATCCGCTCTCCAAACCGTGTCCTCGGGCGAGGGGCGGTTCCGTCCCCGAAACGCCTCGATCCTCCGCCTCCGGCGCCGAGATGCGGAATCGGGCGGGTGGAGGGTTCGCGCGATCCCCCAACGTGGGTAGCCCGCGGCGCGAGCCGCCATACGCTTGGCACGGACGCGGATCCGGATGGTGAGGTGAGGAAATGCGCACGATCGCGCTCCTCGGATGGCTCGGGATCGTCGGGGCGCTTCTCGTCTGGCAGGGCATCGGGCTTCTCCGCGGACCCGAATGGCCAACGCTCTCGGACCTTCTTCGCTCCTTCATGACGGTATCCGCCGGGCGCTTCCTCCTGTTCGGACTGTGGCTGTGGCTCGGATGGCATCTGTTCATCCGAGGATGGTCCTTCTTCCTTCGGGGTTGACGACCGTGCTGCGACAGGTCCTTCTGCCGCTCGTCGCCGCCTACGTCGCTTTCGTCGCCATGGTCGGCATCGCTCGGCGACATCCGGTCCCCAGACGGCCGGTCACCGGAAGGAACGTACGGCCGCACCTCGCCGAGACGGTTCGCGCAGTGGCGTGCGGGTACGCCGTCTTCCTCGCGATCGTCCTGATCTTCCACGTCTGGCTCGCCCGTGAACCGGATGCGTTCCCGAGCGCGATCTTCGGCGGCGCGTTCCTGGCGGCCATCGCACTGGTCGCGGCACTCGCCTTGTCGCTGATCGGCGGACGTGGCCGCCCGCACACTTGATCGTTCGGAAGTGGGCGATTCGGTTTGACATCCACAAGGATAGGACGTACTCGGTTTTCAGCGGTTCCCCACGTGGCCGATCGAGGCCCGCAACGACGTCCACTTACCCCGCCGGAGCTGTGTGCGGACGCTCCCGAACCATCTCCCCCTTTGAGAGGCCGGCAACGTCTGGGCCCAATAATGAAGGACTCCCCAGGCCGGTGGCGCGGGCAGATCGGGCCACCATAAGTAAGGACTCCCTGTGGCCCCCGCCATCAAAGCCATCCTTCTTGGCAGTTAGCGCTCACCGAGCTCAACCCGCGCCTCGAGTCCTACCTTGGCTGACGTCCCGGGACCGATCTCACATCGAGCCACTCGGTGGCTCGTGGACCTCGCCGCGCCACGACCCGGTGGGCTTTCCACGGGTCTCGATGAACTCCTTGAACCGAACCAGGTCGCCCTTCACCTGGCGCTCTAGCACACCGAGCGCGTCGCCAACGGATTCGACGGCGCCCTCGGGCTTGTACTCCACCGCCACGCTAATCTTCGTCCGCGACCCGCCATCGGCGGGCTCGAAGAACACTCGTCCCATGTTCTGCGGGTTCCCGAACCCCTCCCAGGCGATCACCTGATCGGGCGTCTGCTCGGTGATGCGGGCGTCCCACTCCTTGCGGCGCCCCGCGACCTCGGCCACCCAGTGGAGGGTGGAGCCCGTCGTCTGCTGGACCGCCTCGACTCCCTCCATGAACCGCGGAAACTCTTCGAACTGCGTCCATTGGTCGTACGCGACACGAACCGGCACGTCGACCTCGATCTCGCTCTCGACCTGTCGCATCTCTTCCTCCTCCTTGGATCAGCCGCGCGTGCGCGCTGGATCCTTGCCGTAGGTGCGCTCCTCCTGGATGCGGCCGTCCTGGCGATGGATGACCAGCCGGCCTCGCTGCGACTTCGCCACCTCGCGGGCTCGCCGGACGACGTCCTGCTTGGCGCTCGACCGCGCGATCGCCCGGCTCGATCCGCGCTTCGCGGCCCGCCATCCACCCTTCGGATCAGCGGAGACGTCGATGACCGGTGCGTCGCCGGCGCGCGTGGTCGACCGCCGGCCGGTGTCCTTGGTCCGCCCTCGCGTGCTCGTCGGGCGGGTGCGCGAGTGCCGGGTCGAATCCGTCGGTTGCATCGCGTCGCGGATAGCGTCCCGCGCGCGGTCCATGATCGACACGATCGGACCGATCAATAGGTTGCCGGTGGCCGACCTCGGACCCCGGGGATGCGGCCGGGTCGGCGCGGTGGCTTCGGCGGCGCGGAACGCAGCCGCCAGCATCCGGAGCTGGTCCGCATCGACCTCGGAACGGATCTTCGGGTGCTCCTCGCGCTCCTCGCGCTCGGCGTGCTCGAGGACTTCCTGCTGGAGTGCCTCCAACATCGCCGGGAACCGCGCGTCCTCGGGACCGATCTTCACGAGCTCGGAGAGGACCCCCTCGGCCTGCTTCTCCTCGGAGACGCGCCGGTCGCGGATATCGTCGGCGCCGGCGCGCAGCGCGAGCGGGTGCACGATCTCCTGTTCGGCCGTCTCATGCACGGCGAGCTTTCGGACCAGAGCCTGGAAGGCACTGCGCCGGCGGGTCCCGGTCGACGAGCGGACCTTCGAGAACAGCTCCTTGATCTCCCTGTGGTCCTTCAGCACTTCGTCGATGACGTCTCCACGGCTGCTCATCTCGGCCTCCCTCCCTCGAACGGCGAGCCAGCGTCGGCTGCCAGTCAGACGATGTGGGCGCAGTACCCACCGATGCACAACCGCATACGCCGATGCGCTCGGTGTGCTCGCTCCGCGCTCGTTTCGGCCGTATAACGGCCCAAGTATCGGATTGGCACCGTCGGGCGAAGTGGAACGCGCCGCAGAGGAGGGCGCCATCAAGGTGTTTCTGACCTGCACCGATGGAACATCGTGGATTTGGCGTTCCGAAGACAGGATCAGGTGGCGTGGACGAAGAACAAGACCCCGAGATCGGGCCAGGACACACCGAGCGTCGAGTCGACCCGGCACCCGACGAGCGTTTCCGGACCCTGGTCGAACACATCCCCGGAGTCGCGACCTATCTCGACCGCGTCTTGGACGACCCTGAGCATTCCGAGCCGATCTACATCAGCCCGCAGGTCGAGGACATGTTCGGGTACCCGGCCACCGAGTGGCTCGGCGAAGGCGAGCTGTGGTTGCAGATCCTGCCACCCCGAAGACCGCGACCGAATGATCGTTGCCGACGCCGAGGCGCGCCGGACGCTCTCACCGATGAGCGCCGAGTACCGGCTGATGACCCGAGAAGGGCGCGTCGCATGGGTGAGCGAGAAGGCCGCGGTCGTGCGAGACGTCGCTACCGGAGAGCTGTACTGGCAAGGCGTGATGGTGGATATCACCGAACGCAAGCGGTCAGAAGAGGCGCTCCGGGCGAGCGAGATGCGGTTCCGGACGATCTTCGACGCGGCCGCTTTCGGTGTGGCCACCGTGAACGTCCACGGCAAGATCATCGAGGCGAACCCGACGCTCGAGCTCATGGCCGGCTACGAGCACGGCGAACTAGCTGGGGTCTCACTGGGTGCGCTCGTTCACAACGACGAACGGGACGGCCTGAATCCGATCGGCGACGTGATCACCGGCGTGGTTGATCGGTGCGAGGTGGAGCACCGATTGAGGCGCAAGGATGACTCGCAGCTTTGGTGCCGCACGGTGATGGCGATCGTGCGCGACGCACAATGCGGCCCATCGTATGGGATCGGCATGCTCGAGGACATCTCCGACCGCAAGGACGCGGAAGAGGAGCTGATGCGGCGTGCCGTCCACGATCCGCTCACCGGTCTGCCCAACCGCCGTCTGCTGGAGGATCGGCTCGTGAGCGCGCTCGCCCGTCTGGCGCGGAGGCCGGACGGCGGAGTGGCCGTGATCTTCCTCGACCTCGACGGATTCAAAGAGGTGAACGACACGTTCGGGCATCAGAGCGGCGACGAGCTCCTCGTCGCGGTTGCGCAGCGGTTGCTCGCCTCGATGAGACCGTCCGACACGCTTGCTCGGATCGGCGGGGACGAGTTCGTCGCGATGTTCGAGGACGTGTCGTCGCGTGCGGCTGCGCGACGCATCGCCAAACGACTGATCGGACCCCTCTCCGAACCGTTTCTCCTGGACAACCGAGAAGTGCGAGTGACGGCAAGCGCCGGCATATCGTTGGGAACCGACTCACACGTCCGCCCCGAGCTCTTGATCCGCGAGGCCGACGGGGCGATGTACGTCGCGAAACGGAAGGGACGAAACCGGATCGAGTTGGCGCACCTGGTCGCGGGTTGACTCGTGATTGGGCTCAGGGCGGAGCGGTTCCGACGCTCCCTATTCTGTGTGTGCTGACGCAACCGAACGTCGGCGGGCGTTCACCTCGTGGAAGAAGGACCACAAGGTAGTTCGTGGGGTCCCTGCGTTGAGATAGCCTCCGGCCGGCAATGCTCGCCGTAAAGCCAGTGCATCGAGGCGAACGAGAAGTTCCGCTGCGAGCGAGGAGGGTCCTTGCGGCGACGTGCGCCGTCCTCGGCGTGATCACCTGCCTCGGCGTCCTGGTCCTCTGGCCCCGTGGCGACGTCGTGAGCCGACTCCTCCGCGATGTGACCGGCCTGCAGGAGACCTACGACGCCGAGGTCCTATCGGTCGTCACGGAGCCGTGCCGGGGCACGATGCCGGAGGACGATATCGAGTGTGCTCACATGACGTTCCGTTTGCTTGGCGGGCCCGACGAGGGAGAGCAGGCCTCGATCGAGGTTCCGCCGGAATCGTCGCAGGCATCGATCGAGCCCGGCACGACGATCGTGCTTGCCCGCAATCCAGACGCTCCCAAGGTCGTCAGATATGGGTTCGTGGACATCGAGCGCGGGAGGACCATCCTGATTCTCGCCTTCGTCTTCGCCCTTGCCGTCGTCCTGCTGGGGCGCCTTCGAGGCGTCACGGCGTTGGTTGGGCTCGCGGTTACGTTCGTTCTCCTTTTGAAGTTCGCCCTGCCGGCGATCCTCTCCGGGCACGATGCCACGGTGGTCGCGGCGTTCGCGGCATCGGCGATGGCCTTCATCGCGCTGTACCTCGCGCACGGCTTCACGGCGATGACGTCGATCGCTCTGCTCGGCACCCTCGCAAGCCTTCTGCTCACGGTGCTGCTCGGGAGCGTCTTCGTCGGGCTGTCCAAGTTCTCGGGCTTCGCGTCCGAGGAAGCGTTCCTCGTGAACATCGGAGCGTCGGAACTCGACCTGTCAGGCCTGATCCTCGCGGGAGTCATCATCGGCGCGCTCGGAGCGATCGACGACATGACCGTGACGCAGTCGTCGGCTGTCGCCGAGCTCGCTGGTGCGGATCCGCTAGCGGATCGCGGCGCGTTGTTCCGGGCGGGAATGCGAATCGGGCGCGACCACGTCTCCTCCACGGTGAACACGTTGTTCCTCGCTTACGTCGGAGCGTCGCTTCCGCTACTGCTCCTGTTCATCCTCACCGATCAATCCCTCGCGTTCGTCGCGAAACGAGAGATCGTGGCGACCGAGATCGTAAGGACGCTGGTCGGCAGCATCGGCCTCGTCGCGTCGGTACCGCTGACTACGTGGCTCGCCGCTTATTGCTTCACCCTCGAAAAATCGAAGCAACCGAGGAAATCGAACGACGTGCCCGCCCCGTCCGAGTCGACTGACGGGCCATCGCGGACGGACGAGGAGCGAGCGCGCACATTGGGGCCCGAGGAACACCCCATTCCCGATAGCCGGCTCGGTCGCCTTCGAAGGCGCTCATGACGAACGGCAACGCCAGGGCAAGCTCGATTCGTCTCGCTATGACGATCAGCGGCCGTGCGAACACAGCACGATGGAACCACCGGGCTCACTGTCCGCTCTGAGACTCCGAACGCTAGGTCGCGCTGAAGCTGGCGTGCATCCCTTGCTGGTAATGGCCGGGGAGGTTGCAGATCAGCACGTAGCTGCCTGCATCCAGGTTCACCGTCAGCGACTGCGAGCTGCCGCCCGCGACGTCCTCGATCTCGTCGATGAGCGTGACGCCTTCGCCCTCCTCGTCGACGACGCCCTCATCGTTCGTCGGCAGCTGATCTTCGGCGAGGTCGGTCTGGAACACGACGAACTCGTGCGTCTGCTCGGCGTCATTGGTGACGTCGAAGGTCACCTCTCCCGCCGGTGCGCTGTCCGAGTCCAGCGTGATCGAGAAGTCCGCGAGGGTCGCGCCGACGCCGCCCTCGTCACCACCGCAGCTTGCCGTGACGAACGCGAGCACCAGGACCACCACCGGAACCGCCAGCCACGGTCGTATATGCCTGGTCACGAATGCCTCCTTTCGGACGTCGCACACTCTTGCGTGGACGAACCCACCCGAAACGAATATAGGCACACCCCCGGATATCGTGCTCACCACTACTCGCGTTCCAACGTTTCGCCAACCGGTCATCGGTAGGGTCCGTCGCCGCAAGGAGCGGTCCAGTGGTCAGTGACGTTGAAGAACGGGCCGAGCCGGGTCGGCCCGAGACGACCGGAAAGGGGAGGCATTGATGGTATTGGTCACGATTCGTGCGCGGCTCCGGGATGATCCGGAAGCCATCCAGAAGATCCACGATGAAGTCACCTCGGCCACGAAAGAGATGGCCCTGCAGGCGGGCGACATCTCCCACCGGGTGTATCTGAACCCCCAGGACGGTCGGGACTTCCTGGGCATCGACGAGTGGAAGTCCGCCGAGGCGGTCCAAGCGTTTTCTGCCAACCCCCAGATTCAGGAGTTCTTCGGCCAGATGTTCGAAGGCCAGCCAGAGGTCACCGTCTGGGAGGGGTCAGGCTGGAACGAGTGGTGACCTAGCGGGGTCGCCTGGCAGCGAAGCCGCTCGCAGTCCGGCTCATCGTCGAGCCGGCGTCATGCACCGAGCGCGGAGAACCCCTCGTAGACGAGGAACGCTGGCCAGAGGATGGCTTTCGGGAAGATCGCCCAGACGTACTCCCAGAACGCGTCGGCCTGCTGCCAGTAGTAGAACAACGCGCCGAAGATCCCCAGCCCGTAGATCCCGCCACCCGCGGCCGCACCCGTGCCGCCCTTTGCCATCAGCGACCTCCTCCCCTGTCTGACTCCTGCATCGCAACCCTCGTGGCGGATGGAGTATCGGGGATGGCGAGGCACTTGGGTGCTGTTGTTGCTCTGCCGAATAGTTGGAGGGAGAGAGCTGGCCGTGCTTAGGCGAGCACGGAAAGAAGGAGTCGGAGGTCATGCCACGATGAAGCTGCCGGTGCTCCTGTGGAAGGAGGGCTGGAGGTTTTCGGAGCCGCCCGGCTACCAGCCGCACCTCGTGGAGGTGGGCGAGGGCGTCCTCGTCGACGACGCACGGTTACCGCACTTCCTGAACCAGCTGCTCGATGAGCACCCCGAGGGCCAGCGACTCAGAACGGAGGCGGCGAAACATCTCCCTTCTATGGGACTGGCCGTGGATCGAGGCGCCGACGGCTACGTCTACGTCTTCGTCAGTCGAACGGGAGAAACGGTCGGAGCGTTCGACTATCGCCTTCTCATGGCCACTGGCTGAATGCGTCGCCTGGCCATCCTCCGACGCGGCTTGCGATGTTCGATGGTGAGGCGGCTTGCGATGTTCGGTGGTGGGGCGGCGCTTATGCGTTCGTCAGAACGCTGCCGACCTGGGAGAAGGCCTGCAGGGCGTTGTGGACGATCAGGAAGATGATGAACGCAGCTGTCGCCGCCGATACGATCCGCAGGACCTGAATCTGAGTGTTCACCCTGTGACCCTCCCTTCCTTTCACTCGACGTCCCCACTTGGGGGATACCGTTTCTGTCCCCGGACGGTACCAGTGCGTTTCGTTGCTGGGGATACGTCGTTGGGCCATAAGAGACTCTCTTTCGCCTTCGGTCGATAGTTGACGTCGGCGGCAAAGGTCCATGACGACATCGGTCGGCCTCCGCAAAGTCCGCTCGCACGTCGTACACGAAATCGTCAGACGACTCATCGAGCGAACTTCAACCGCACGTTCAACTGGCGAGTCAGACCACGGAACTCGGGTCAGAGTCACTCACGAACACCAAACGCGCCTCGCGCGTCCGGGGGAAGCCGGATGGCCTACGGGGGCTGGAGCTGTGCCGTAACCGAAATGTCCGATCGCCTGATTCCCGCCCGCGTCGGAGTCCCTACCCTCAGCAGGCATGGAAGTATCGATACCGCGCGCTCGCTGGCGAGGTCGAAGGTGGCACCGGGTCAGCGAGACGACGCCGGTTGCCGAGCAAGTTGAGGAAGCCCGAGACGCCGAAGCTCGGGCATCGAACGACGTTCCCGTCCCCCTGCAGCTGCGCACGCTCAACATGGGGATGAGGACGATCCTGCTCGTTCCCCTGTTCTCGGCCTCTGCGCTGGTGTTGGCTCGAGGTACCGACGTGGACATGGGCCCGTTTGGCGTGGTGTTCGTCGTCGTCGCAATCGCCGCCGGACTCGCCACGCTGCTGCCCTACGAACGCCTGTTCCGAGTCGGTTGGGGGATCCCGGTCGTCTTCGCCTGGTCGATCGTGAACCTCGTCCTGATCGCCATCGGTATCTGGGCCACTGGTGGCTCGAGCTCGCCGCTCATGTTCTTGTACCTGCTCACGACACTCTTCTCTGTTGTTGCATTCACCCCTCGCGTCCAAGCCGTCTTCTTGGCGCTTACCGTCGCCAGCTACTCCGTTGCCCTCGGCGCCTCGGGGTGGAACACGATGAACGTGGTCATCCTCGGGGTTCTCGCCTTCCTGGCGAACCTGCTGGTCGGTCAGCTGAAACGTCAGACCGCCGCGCACAGGGAGGCACATCTGGAGTCCGAGCGTCGGTGGGCGCTTCTCGCGGTGGTGTCGGCGGCGGCAAGACAGATGAGCGCGGTCGAACCGACAATCGTCCTCCGAGCGGTCGTGGACTCGGTCGTCGCGCTGGGCTTTCCGACTACCCGGATCTACGTGCAAGACGATGGTGACTATCGAGCCGTCCTTCCTCCGGATGCCCCCGAGAACTCCTCGCACGCGATCGACTCGCTTCGCTTGGAGGCCATCAGGCGGGTGCTGGACGGAGGAAAGCCCGTGGTCATGGGCGAGGTCGGTGACGCGCTTCGGGAGCCGATTCGCCGGCTTGGCCTTTCGTCAGTGGTGGTCATCCCCATCCCCGAAGGCGAGCACGTCGAGGCGATCCTGGTCGTCGGCGTTGAGGGATCCGACGGTGCTTCGGCTCAGGACGTCGAGGTCTTTCAGATGCTCGCGACGCAGGCGGCTGTCGCACTCGAGAACGCTCGCCGTTTCGAACGTCAACGCCGCTCGATGGACCGGATCGCAGAGCTCGACCGGATGAAGAACGACTTCCTCTCCAACATCTCGCACGAGCTGCGTACACCGCTGACCGTGATCACGGGCGTGGGTCGGACACTCGAGGAGAGCGCGGACATCCTTTCGGAAGAAGACCATCGCGATCTGCTGGCCCGACTGAATGCGAACGCCGCAACGCTGGACAGCATGGTTGCCGAGCTCCTCGACTTCGGACGGTTGGAGGCGGGACAGCTCGACATCGAACCGACGGACGTCGATCTGCGAGAGCTGCTGACCGGAGTGACCGACCGCCTGGCCAGTCTCTTCCGTCACCACATCGTCCACGTCGACGTCGAACAAGGACTCACGGCCCAGGCAGATCCCCTGCTCCTCGAGCGGGTGGTCGAAAACCTGCTCACGAACGCAGCGAAATACACGCCGGCGGGGAGCAACGTCCGTGTGTCCGCGATCGGCGAAGGCCGGGACGCGGTCGTCGCCGTCCTTGACGACGGACCCGGGATACCGCCCGATGAGCTGTCTCACATCGGCGAACGGTTCTTCCGCGGAGGCGATCCGAACACCCGATCGACGCGAGGGACGGGCCTCGGCCTCGCACTCGTGTCCGAGATCCTCGACCTGCACGGCACCTACCTGGAGGTCGAGAGCAAGCCAGGGGCGGGGTCGAGATTCAGCTTCCAACTCCCACGCGGTCGCGTGACGGCAAACGATTCGTCGATCGGAGGCACCACGGTCATGTCCCGCACCGCACTGGGTCTGTCAGGGCAACGGCTCGTCCTGAGCGATGTCGCCCTCCCCGACCGGTTCGAGACCGTGCTTGCGGCCGCGCAAGTGGGCTTGGAGTTGCCCGTCGCCGCCCTGTTCCGCGAGTTTCATCCGCGGGTTCTCCGCTACCTGCGAGCGCATCTACCCGAGCGCGCGGAAGAGCTCGCGTCCGAGACGTGGAGCGAGATCGCAGCGGGGCTCCCGGAGTTCGAAGGGAACGAGGCCTCCTTCCGGCGATGGGTGTTCGCCGCTGCGAGGCGGCGCTTGCAGGAAGCGCGTGAGGAGCGAGGCTTTGAGCCGAGCGCGCGGATCGAGCGGTCCGAAGACGTGTCCGACGAACGACGCGCAGTTGACGCCGCACTCGCCCAGATCAGGGCGCTCGACCCTGAGCAGGCCGACGTTCTCCTTCTGCGCGCCCTGGGAGATCTCGACCCGCTGGAGGTCGCGGAGATCACCGGCGATTCACCCGATCAAGTGCGCGTGCGAGAGATGGAGGGGCTTCGGACTCTGAAGGACCGCACCGCCCTACGGACGGTCTGGACTCTCGAACGGGCTGAATCGGGAACGCGCCGATGACGAAGATCGACGGAGGGCTCATCGAAGAAACCACTGATGCGTTCGACTTCGCGGAGATCCTCGAAGCGGTTCGAGCCGCGGCCACACCGGAAGAACAGGCAAGCGCGAACGAGGCCATCTCCGCAGTCACCTCGACGCTGCGTACCAACCGACGCGCCGCACAACGAACCGTCGTGCGAGACGTCGCGACGAAGGGGCGGCGAGCAGGGACGAGGCTCGGAGCCGCTCTCGTCGTCACGGTCCTCACGGCAAGTACGAGCCTCGCGATCAGTGGAGGGCTCCCGGACGAAGCTCGGGACGCCGCCGCCGGGCTACTGGCGCTTGCCGGACTACCGTCGTCGGCGCCAAGGTTCGGAGCGGACCCGGCTACGGCTCCGCATACCACAGCCGAGCCGTTCGGGCCGGCGGATGACGATGGGCCCGTGTGGAGACCTCAGTTGTTGCTGGGCGGGATCGCCGGATCCATTTATCCGACACAACAGGCGCCTGCCCATAACGGGAGTACGCTCCCCGATTCCGACCCGCTGCCTGATGTCGACCCGATCCCTGATGTCGACGTCCTGCCGGATCCGGAGCCAGTGCCGGATTCCGACCCGGTGCCTGAAGCCGACCCATCGCCGCACACCGACCCCGTACCGGATGTCGACCCCGTACAGGATGTCGACCCCGTACAGGATGTCGACCCAGTGCCGGATGACGATCCCATTCCCGTTGTCGACCCAGTTCCCGACGGTGAGCCGGTGCCTGATGTCGACCCACTGCCGGATTACGGTGATGTACCCGACTACGGCACGCCCGGGTCCGACGAGAAGCCTGGTAACGGCCCGCCGCCCCACGACGGCACAAAGCCGGGTAACGGCCCGCCGCCGCACGCCGGCCCGAAGCCCGAGGCAGGCCCGAATGGCTACGACGGGAAGCCTGGCAATGGCCCGCCGCCGCACGCCGGCCCGAAGCCCGATGCAGACTCTACGGGCTACGACGACGAGCCGGGTAACGGCCCGCCGCCCCACGCCGGCCCCAAGCCGAGTGACGACCAGAAGCCGGGGAACGGGCCGCCGCCCCACGCCGGCCCGAAGCACAATGAAACCCCGGCGCCCGTGGAGAGCCCGGCGCCCGAGACCGACGCGGCCACCGATGCTGACCCCGCGCCAGAAGCTGATCCCGCTCCAGAACCTGATCCGGCCGCCGAGCCTGGTCCGGCGCCACAGGCTGACCCAGCCCCCGAGGCTGGTCCGGCGCCCGACGAGGCGACCCCCTAGGAGCACGCACAGGGGCGGCTCTACCAGCCGATGGGGGTGATCAGCTGGGCCGAGATCCTCGACCTTTCCGTCGGCGAGTTCAGTCCCGGTCAGACATCTAGCGATCGCCGGCGTCGCCGCCCACAGTCGGCATGCACACCGTCCGATAAGACGAAGGTGCGCAAACCGGCCGAGTTCCTGAAGTCACAGTTGCGGCTTCGGGTCGCCGTCTTCGGGGCGACGGTTGCCGTCGCGGCCGTTCTCACCCTGATGGGCGTTTGGTGGCTGCCCGCGTCCTTCCTTGCCCTCGGGCTCCTGTTCGTGCTTGGACGCGAGGCGTTGAACGGCCGCGCGCTCGATCCGGCGGGCCTCCGGAAAGGGATCCTCGGTGAAGAGGCCGTCGCTAACGTTCTGGCACGGCTACCGTCCTCCTACTGGGTGCTGCACGGCGTCTACACAGGGCACGGGGACGTCGATCACGTCATCATCGGGCCCACCGGCGTGTTCGCGCTCGAGACGAAGGGCTGGGAGGGCAAGTTCTATCGCAGCCGAGGTCAGCTGTACTGCAATGGGAAGCCGGCCGAGCATGTGCTGCAACAGGTGCGGGGCGCCGCCGGGCAGGTCCATCAAATCCTCCTGGAGGCCGGTGTCGACGAGTGGGTCGAGGCCGTCGTGGCCGCGGCGCGCGCCTCAGTAGCCCGCTCTCCCCTTCGCTTCCGGAACGCGTACGTCGTCTCCATCGAGGACGTGGTGGGGTTCGTGACGAGCCGGAGACGTTCGCTCAGCAGCGCGACCGTCCTTCAGGCTGCCGGGGCTCTATTGCGGCCGGGAGAGCAGCTCCCGCCCGAGGAGGTCCCGTCCCCTGCGACGAGTCACGAAGATGCTGCTGATGCCGACTAGTTTGAACTGATTGATCAGGTCGCCGAGGGGATCTCGATCCAGCGAGACCTGGGAAACGCCAGAACGTTTCGACCGGGTGCCTGCGTGACCACGAGCAGGACGGCGTCACAGTTGCGACAACGCAGGACGATCCCCGGAGCCTCCGTGTACGCGTGCTCCGCGCCGATTGGTTCGACGTTGCCGCACCCGGCACACGCGATCCGACTCGTCGTCACCTCGTGAACGAACACCTCTTGGAGGATGCCGGCGATCGCGTTGCCGTCGGTCCTCGTCTCCCCGCCTTCCATCTATCCTCCCGTCGGTCCGAATCGTTCGGTCTTGACGCTCGTCGCCGGATACCCAAGAAGGACGAGAGCGCTTGCGACCGACTCGACGAACGGCGTGGGCCCGCATATGAACGCCGTCGGCGAGCTCGATGCCGGCCAAGCGGTCTCCGACAGCATCGCGCCGTCAACACGACGCGCGTACCCGGTCCATCCCGGCGGCTGTGATCGGGTCAGCGTGTGGAACACCTCCGGACCGTTCGAGCCTGCCGAAAGCCCCTGCAGTTCATCCCGATAGATGACGTCGTCCCACGACCGCGACGAGTACACGAGCCGGGCACCCACTCCGGCCCCCGCAGCCTCGCGGTGCCGCAGCATCGACATCAGCGGGACGATGCCGGATCCACCGCCGACGAGCAGGACCGGTCCGCCTTTCGAGGCCTCCCACACGAAGTAGCCCCCGATGGGGCCACGGAGCTCGAGCTGGTCGCCGCGGCGTAGCTCTCCGAAGAGGTACGAGGACACTTCACCATCGGGCAGCAGCTCGACGGTGATCGCCAAACGAGAGTCTTCCGGCGCCGAGGCGATCGAGTAGCTGCGCTGGGCCTGATATCCATCCTCGGCCGTGAGGCGGACGTCCACGTGCTGTCCGGCCCGGTGGCCGGGCCAGTTCGCGACGTCGAGGACGATGCTTCGAACGCGGGGCGTCTCGTCGATGAGCTCGGTCACCTCGCCGAGCGTCCAGTTCAATCGCCCCAGTACCGCTGCTCGCGCCATGGATCTCCGTAGATGTGGTAGCCGTACGACTCCCAGAACCCCGGCTCGTCGTGGTCCATCATCCGAAAGCCGCGAACCCATTTCGCGCTCTTCCAGAAGTAGAGGTGCGGCACGAGCAGACGAGCCGGGCCGCCGTGTTCGTCCTCCAGCGGCTGGCCGTCAAAGGCAAACGCGATCCACGCCTTGCCGTCGACTAGATCCTCGAGAGGCACGTTGGCCGTGTAATCGCCGTCGGAGAACGCGAGCACGTGGGTGGCCTCGTGCTCGACTCCGTCCAGGAGCGTGTCGATCGCGACGCCCTCCCACATCGTGTCGAGCTTCGACCACTTCGTGACGCAATGGATATCGGTGCGGATCTCCTCGGAGGGGAGGGCTCGGAACTCCTCCCAGCTCCACGTCTTTGGCTCCGCGACCTCGCCCTCGATGGAGAACGTCCACTGCTCGAGCGGCGTGTGCGGCGTGGGGCCTGCCGAGAGCACCGGCCAGTCCGGATCGACGCGATACTGACCCGGCGGCAACCGAGAGGCATCGGCCTCGCTCGTCCGTCTGCCTCGAAACCCGCGGGAGACTCGTCCCATAGTCCGTCCGTTCGTCGAGGATGAAGCGGCCCTGATCCTATGCGCTTCTCTAGGAGCTGCGGATCTTGGTCCGCTCGCGGGCATGTCTGCCGTGCTCTGCGATGAAGCGAGCGACGTCGCCGATCGCGTCGGCGTGGCCACCCAGCATGAGGTGACCACCGCTACCGATCGTCACGAGGCGCGCGTCGGGGATGCGGCGGAACATCTCGACGGCGCCCTCGTAGGGAGGACCCGGATCGTCGCGAGCGTGCATCACGAGCGTCGGGACGCGGACCTGTGACAGATCGATTCGGTTGACGTCCGGGTTCGACACGTACGCATCGAAGCACTCGCCCACGACCCTGAGTTTCCCCAGAAGGACGTTGTGCATCGCGCGGGCGAGCTTCTCCTGATCGCCCGGGATCAGCTGCACGCCGTGAGGAACTTGCAGCACCTGGCTGAGCGCGCGATCAGGCCGCGCAGGTACGTGATCATCGTCTAGAGGATCGGGTCGTTGCCAAAGATCGCCTTGAACAGTGGCTTCGGCGGCAACCCTTTCGAAAGGTGCTCACCCAGGACGTTGGCGGAGACCAGGATAAGCGCACGGACCCGCTCGGGATGACGGACCCCGAGATGCAGCGCGGACGTGCTCCCGGCCGACCCCGCCAGGACCACGGCGTCGCTGATACCCAGCGAATCCATGAGCTCTGCGAAGGCGTCGGCCTGCATCTCAGTGGTCGCGTGCTCAGGCATCTCCGAGCCGAGGTAGCCGAACCGAGACGGGACGAGCAGTCGGTATCCATCCGGCACGAGCCCCTCGGCGAGATCGCGAAGGCCGCCATCCGCCGCCTCGGTGATGCCGTGGACTACGAGAACGACCGGACCGTCGCCACGGTCGAGGTACTCGATCCGGCCGAACGACGAGTCCACGGATCGCCATTCAAGCCCACCGATCTTCGCTTCGCGGCGTCGATGTCGTTCCGATAACGCTGGAACACGTTCATCGCGGGGCCTCCTCTGCTTACGTTGCCATCACGCCCCGACCATCGCCCTCGACGGCCAGCTCAGCCACAGGATCGAGCCGATCAGGGCCGCGTTGACCCCCTCGATGAAGAGGAACCAGGGGGTGAAATACACGACCATCAGCAGGAACGAAGCAGCTAGGCCGGTGATCGCCGCAGCGCGCCACCAGTCGGCATGCGCCCACAGTCCAATCCCGGCTGCCACCAGCACCACCGCGGTCGCTGTAGCGACCGTCGCGGCGAGTGCCCTCCTGTCGCCAAGCAGCCACGAATAAGAAGCATCGAAGGGCGCTTCCTTCCCGGGAGCTGGATTCGGAACGAGGACCCACATCGCGACGTGGATCAGCCCGTGCGCGATGAGGAATCCGATGAAGATGAACCGCCACATGT
This sequence comes from Actinomycetota bacterium, assembly GCA_035640355.1. Taxonomy (NCBI): domain Bacteria; kingdom Bacillati; phylum Actinomycetota; species Actinomycetota bacterium. The sequence continues at coordinate 34,430 of DASQWI010000017.1, read as the reverse complement.
GAATCACCTCCCATCTTGTCGGTGCCATCGTGCCCTCGTGCCCGATCGAGATCACCGGCCGGACGACCCGGACCGTGCGGTCCCTTGGTCCCGCCCGCTGGACTCACCACCGTTCGGAACCCACTCCTTCAGCCAGACACGACCGATCACTCCTGCTCATACGAACGGGTCTCTCGCCACGAGCAACTCCGCTTCTTCGATCGATCCGGCCGAGAACGTGATGAGTCCGCCCGACCGGTCAGCCAGCGGGCCGCCGACGTAGTCAGGCAGGTCGAGCTCACGCCAGTACGCCGCGTGATTCGGTGCGACTGAACCAACCCGGCCCGGATCGTGCTGCATCAAGTAAAAGTACGCGACCCGCATATCGCCCTCGTTCCTCCGGGACTACTCAGGCGTCGACCGGAACCGTGCGAGGTACCTTCCCTGTCATCGTGAAGATGAAGCGCATCGCCCTGTGGCCAGAGTCGGCGCAGGGGTTGAACATCAAAGGGCATCCTCCGTCGATCACGGTGACTCCTCGCTCACGGCCGTAGGACGTGGCCTCGTCCGAGACGCTGCCCCGTCCGAACGAGCGATGCATCCACACCTGGCGGATCCCAAGCTCGGTGCACTCGCGCATGGTCTCGACGGCGACCTCAGGCCGCGTCCCGATCACGACTGCGTCGACGCCGCCCTCGATCGTCTTCAGGTCGTGGTAACAAGGATCGCCCTCGACCTCATCCGCGTTCGGATTCACCGCAAAGACCTGATACCCGCGGTCGCGGAGCCGTTGATACACGACGTTGGCTCCGTGTCCCTTCGGGTCCCTCGAGACACCCGTCACCGCGATCCTCTGCTTCGACAGGAACTCCTTCGCTGCTTCTCTCATCGTTGCCATGAGAATCCCCCCTGGTGATGAACCGGCTCGCGACCGCCGCGCCGGTGATGATCCTTGTGGTCGAGTTCGTACTCCTCCCGACGCCGCGCCATCGCCACGTACATGCTCGGAACCATCAGGACGTGCATGGCTGCGAGGAACGACCCTTCGGGAATCGCCCCAGCGAGGAACGGACCGAGCAAGACGATGTACGGAACGGTCATCGCCGCGCTCATCTCGCCGACGCTGGCCCAGCCGTGCCGCCGATGGCGCATCCACAGCGCCATGCCGGCGACCATGTACCCGGTCATCAGCAGGCCCCGGAGCGCCGCATAATGCAGCAGATTCGAGTGTCCCGCGAGCGCGAAGAGCCCCGAGACTGCTGCTCCCAGGATGGCCATCGACAGCAGCATCACGACGACCATCTCGGCGAAGTGTCCCCAGAACCGCCGCTTGGACCGTGTCGGAACCGATGCCTGCAGTTCGACCATATCGATGTTCATGTCCTCACCCGTCCACGTTCTGGCGCACCGCCGGCCGCGTCCCCGGGCCGCGGCTGGTGGTCACGCTTCCATCAATACGTCGAGACGCGCCGCTCCTCCGTGTGGCGCTCCTTCGAGCGGCGGATCGCCCTGCTGATGCCGTAGATGCAGAGCCCGCAGCACGCCGCCGCGACGACGACCCAGAAGACCACGGCGACACCTCCCTCGGCCGTCTCGGACCGGCGTCTCCGGTCCGCCTGGCCTCCTACCTTCCGTCTCGCGTCGTGAACGCCATAGGGGCTTTGGGCCCAGGTCCGAAGGGACCGGAGGTCCCACGCGGGAGATGCCGGCGTGCAGATGAACATCGGGATCCACGCCGTCGGGATCGCGGCCGAGCTTGCCGTCGCGCTCGTGCCTCCCGTGCACGACTGGATCGCGAAGAGGATCTAGGTAGCCCGTTCCCGCACCGAAGCCGAGCAGTGTGAAGCCGAAAGTCCGGAGCTTCGCACTAGCGCAAGGGCGAGTAAGTAGATGCGTACATCTTGGTCACGGATCGCTATCCGCCGTTCAGCCTGAGCGAGTGAGCATCGCGATCTGACGGCCTGCGAGCTCCAGCCCCGCGTGCCAACCGGGAGCTCGCCCACCCGCCGGCGGTTGCAGCGTCGACGTTTCCACGCCTCCGCGAGCGAGCAACCATGAGATCAGCGAGTTGGAGTTCCACATGTCGCCGGTGCGCAGCTCGTCTCGGCCCCAGACCAGCATCGGGACGGACGGCACCAGCTCGAGGATGCCTGTCGCTCGCGTGACGTCGTTCGCAACCCGGACCGGGCTCGACACCGCCTCCCTCGCATCTGGGATCAACCCTCCGCGCCACCGGCGGATCTCGTAGCGGAACAGCCGGAAACGTCCCGCCCATCGCGTCCCGACCGGGCCCTCGCCAACGACGCCGCGCTCGGGACCCGTGTCGTCTCGGATCGGCGCGGATTCGATGACGAAGCGGCCGTCCGGAACGCTGATCTCGAGAGCCGTGTGGTACAGGTCGTTTCGGTGGCGTCGCTCGACGAGCGCCTTGATGGCTTCGTAGACCTTGCCGTTGAGCCGAACGACGTGTCCGCCGGCTCCAAGCGGAATCCAGTAGAGATCGACCGCGGCCGATGACGCGTCATTCGGACGCGACTGCATCGACCCAACGGAGCAGATCTCTCTCAGTGATGATCCCGATCAATCGATCGCCTTCGACAACGGGCAGACGACGGATCCGCTTGCCCGTCATCAGACCGAAGATGAAGACAACCTCGTCCGTTAGCGCGACGGAGACGACGGGCACCGACATCACGTCGCCCACGCCACGAACCAACAGTTGTGGATCGTCGAGGATCCTTCGCGATACGTCCCGCTCCGTGAACACGCCGACCGGGCGTCCATCTTCGACGACGACGACAGCACCGATGTCGCGGTCGATCATCGCCCGAAGAGCGTCGGCGACGCTGGCGTCCGGTCCTACGTGAACGACCGGGGAGCTCATCATCTGCTGCACGAAATCCGGCGCCTTGACCATGTCGACTCCCTTCCGCTGCGACCAGCGAGGCGGGAGTTCATACCCCCGCCTCGCTGGTTCGGGCGAAGTACTACTTGAGGACCGGCAGCCGCTTCACCAGCGACAACCGCTCCCAGTACCGACCCAGCCCGATGTACCTGCCGGCTCCGACGTACGTGATGCCGGCCAGCACGACCGCGTACACGACGTGGTCATCGAGGAACGGGTTGTGCTCCGGCCAGATCGCCGTGGCCGTGTAGAAGATCGCCATCCACACGATCCCGCCGAGCGCCGCCAGCCGCGTTCCGATCCCGAAGATCAGACCGAGCCCGATCAGTAGCATCGAGAGCATGTACACCCACTCGACCCATGTCTGCCCGGTCAGACCGTCATACAGACCCTTGAAAGGGGCCCTTCAGCGCGTACATCAGCACGCCGTCCGTCGGCGATCCGCCGTTGACCCACGCGGCGTCGCCGAAGAAGTCGATGGCGCCGGTCTCCGGGTTGCGCCCCGTCGCGAAGCCCAGGGCGAACGCCTTGTCCACGAACGCCCACAGGAAGGTCCAGCCCATCGCGATGCGGAGAACCCCCCACACGGCGCCGGCCGTCCTTCCCTCCCGTGGCTTCGACACCGTCGTGACGCCGTTGGCCGTGATCTCCGTCACGACCCCGTTGTCGATCACCCTCGTTGCCATGACGCCCTCCTTTCTCAACGAGCAAAGGGTGCCCTGGAACGACGGGCATGCGATGGGTCGGACGCCCCGGTCCAAGCAGGACTTATCCAGGGCTGCCGGGGGCCTTTGGTCCGGGGTCAGGCAGGAGTACCCGGTGTGGTGGTGTGCCGGGCGAGATACGCCGCCGCCTCCGCACGGCGCGCAACCTCCAGCTTCGACAGGATGCTGGAGACGTAGTTCTTCACGGTCTTCTCGGCAAGGCGAAGCTCGTCGCCGATCTCCTTGTTCGTCTTCCCATGGGCGACTGCGGAGAGGATTCGTTCCTCCTGCGGCGACAAGCGGGCCAACTTCTCGTCGCGGAGCAGATGTTTGCCCTTGCGCAAACGCTCCAACACTGCGTTCGTCACGGCCGGATCGAGGAGGCTCTCGCCCTTGCCGACCGTGCGGATCGCGCGCACGAGCTCGCCGCCCTTTACCTGCTTGAGCACGTATCCGGACGCTCCCGCCATGATCGATGCGAAGAGGGCTTCGTCGTCCGCGAACGAGGTCAGCATGATGACGGCAGTCTTGGGGTGCTTGGCCCTGATCTCACGGGTCGCCTCGATGCCGCTCCCGTCGACGAGCCGGACATCCATGACGACCACGTCGGGACGTGCCCTGTCCGCTTCGTCGACAGCCTCACGAACAGACCCGGCTTCGGCCGTAACGATGATGTCGTCGGTCGCCTGGAGAAGGGCACGGACGCCGTCACGCACGACCTCGTGGTCGTCGACCAGGAGGACACGGAGAGGCGGTTTGGTCTTGGCTTTCTCCGTGCTCACGTAGAGAAAGCCTAACCGCCCGCGGTCGTGTGGACCCGAGCGGCGACCTTCTCGCCCACCCGGTCCAGGAAGTCCTTCACCGTCGCCTCGGCCACACGGTGAAGCAGCGCGCGATCGAACACCCGCCCCACAGCTCCCATCGGTGGCAGGTAGCGCCCGCTGATCGAGATTTGGGTCCGCGCCGGTCCGAGCGCCGCGATCTCGAGGTCCGCCTCGAACGACGGGAACAGGCGCGCAGCGCCAGTCGCACTCCACGACATCGGCAGACGAGCCTGGGCGAACGCGCGGACCGGTTGACCGAATGAGATCTCGACTCGCTTGTCGACACGGTGGCGGTTGGTCACGGCGAAGCCCACATCGGACATGAGCTGCTCGCCCGCGTCGTCGGCCGCGCGCGCCTCGCCCGGGATCCAGGTCCCGGGGTCCGACAGCAGCGCCGCCTCGACGCGGTCGTACGGATCCTCGAGGTCCAGGAAGTACTTGATGAACATGCAACGAGGATCGGCGCACCCGCGCCGCGTTCGGAGGGCCGAACGACCCTCCGACGCCGGGACGGATGGCCCGAGGAGTAGCGGCCGCGGCGAGGCAGAGTTCCCTCCATGACCGATCTGAGTGATAGCGCTGCGACGGTGCTCGTGGTCGAGGCCAATCCGGACGAGCGCGAGATGTTCGGTGCGTGGCTCGAGGATGCCGGATACCGCGTCCTCGCTAGTCCAGGGCCGCTGGAGCCCGACTTCACGTGTGTGGGCGACCGGACGGGTACATGCCCCCTCGCCACTGCCGCGTCCGTCGTCGTTCTTGACATGAGCACGCAGAGCGAGATGGTCGGGTTTGGAACGGCGTCCGAGGACCTGCTCGGCCTCTACCTGTTCGCTGACCGGCGCGTCGTCGCTCTGGGGTCTCGTCCGGGCGGCGAGATCCCAGACCAGCTCCTTCGCCGCCAACGCCATCCCGAGTGGGAGGAGCTCCTCGACGCTGTTCGCTCGCTGATGCACCCGGGAGATCGGCCGATCTGCCGCGAAGAGCGGCACTTCGCGCGGCCCGAATAGGTCAGAGCGGAAGTTCGATCCGGATCGTCGTGCCCTGCGCGGGCACGCTGGCGATGATCGCCTTGCCGCCCAGCGCCGCCGCGCGCCCCTCCAGGTTGGTCAGCCCCTCCCCGCGCCGTGTGGTCGACGGATCGAAGCCGTTCCCATCATCGTCGATCTCGAGCACGGCAGCACCGCCGTCCTGCCGCAACGACAGCCTGCACGTTGCCGCGTTCGCATGGCGCCCGACGTTGGAGAGCGTTTCGCGCGCGAGCTGGACGAGCTCGGCGGCATGTGATGTGACCACAGACGCGACCTCGTCGTCGATCTCCACGACGGTGACGACGCCGCTCTTCGTTTCGAACTCCTCGGCGAGGTGGCGGAGCGCGTGGCCGAGCTGGCGGTCCGCGAGGATCCCGGGGCGTAGGCCGAAGATGTAGTTGCGGAGGTCCCGGATCACGCGATCCAGCTCGCCGACGGCCGCCTCGATGCGGCGGGCAAGGTCCTCGTCGCTGCTCATCAAGGCCGTCCCCTGCAGGCCCATTCCTACAGCGAACAGCGCCTGGATCACCCCGTCGTGAAGCTCTTTCGCGATTCGCTCGCGGTCCTCGAGCAGCATGAGCCGCTGGATCCCCTCCTGGGCGCGCGCGTATTCGAGCGCGAGCGCTGCTTGTCCCCCAAAAGCCTCGAGGACGCGAATGTCGTCCTGCGTGAAGGATCGACCGCCGCGACGGTTGACGGCGGCAAGCGTTCCGAACGCGGCGCGATCACGCGCAAGCGGGACGAACACGGCAGGGCCCATCTCACCAAGAGCGACGACCGGTTGCTGAGCTCGAGTGTCGTTCGATACGTCCTCGCTGATCTGGGGGCGACCGCTGCGGGCCACGGCTCCGGAAATCGAACCGTCCACAGGGAAGCGGCGTTCGGTCAGCTCATCGGCCCGGGCGCCGTCCGCGGCCCGGATCACGAGTTCCGCTCCGCCGCCGTCGGGCACCGCAACCGTCGTCAGGTCAGCGCCCACGAGCTCTCGCGCACGAGATGCGACCAACGAGAGCGCCTCGTCGGATCCAGCTCCCGCCAGAACCGCGTTCGTGATCTCGCGAACGGCGTCGAGCCATCGTTCGCGTCGGGCCGTCTCCTCGTAGAGTCTCGCGTTCTCGATCGCGACGCCGGCCTGCGACGCGAGCACCAGGACCGTCTGAGCGTCCTCTTCAGTGAACTCCGAAGCACCTTGCTTCTCGGTCAGATAGATATCGCCGAAGACGTCCCCTCGTGCCACGATCGGCGCCCCGAGGAAAGAATGCATCTCGGGGTGGTTAGGGGGAAACCCGTACGCGTGTTGATGTTGCGAGATGTCGGCGATCCTGATCGGGGTTCGTTCGGTCCCGCGGTGGATCAGCAGTCCCAGGATTCCGTGACCTACCGGTAGGTCGCCGATTGCGCGGCGCTGTTCGGTCGTGATCCCCGTAGTGATGAAGTCGACGAGCCTGCCGTCCTCGACGACGCCGAGAGCCCCGTATCGAGCGCCCGTGATGTCCGCCGCGACCTCGATGATTCGCTGGAGCACAGCCGAGAGCGACAGCTCCGATGCGAGGACGAGGCCGGCCTCGATCAGCTCATCGCGTCGATCCACGATCGGAGCGTAGCGCTCGCCGCCGTGGGGACGTAGGCGCCTAACGCTGCGCCTTCGCTCGGGCCTTCACGATCGCCCGGAGTGTGAGCAGCGCGACGATCGCGACGACCTGGGCACCGAGCACGATCCGGTTGAGATCTACCGCCGGCCGCCAGGTCACCTCCTCGCCACGGATCAGGTATGCACCGACCGGGCGGGCGGCCAGACCGAAACCCGATCCAGAGCCCCTGCCCTGGCCCTCCGGCCCCTCGCCGCCCCCTCCACCGGCACCGCCCTGGACGCGAGCGGCCGGGATTACGGTCACGCCGTTCTTCTCGTATGGCTCGCCGAAGACGCGCTTCACGGTCATCGCATCGCGCGCCTGCGCAAGCACCTCCTGAACCTCCATCTTCGCCTCCCTTCGGCTTGGACAGGTCTCGTTGGACACTACGACGACACGCGCGGACCGTGATTCGTCATTCGTCCTTGTCCAGGAAGCGGCCGTCCTGCCCTGCGATCCGGGGCCTTTCGTCCTCTTCGCGTATCGATCCCAGCGCTACCTTCGCATCGACGGAAAGAGGTGAGTCGAATGGACACGAAGGTCATGCAAGAACGCAGCCGCGGGGTCCGAGTTCTCAAGACGGAAGCATCCGCCACATCGTCTCCCCGCGTGCGCTCCGTGGACGCCGCAGTTCTCACCTCCGCGATCGTCGCCGCGCTCATGTTGGGCGCGTCGGTGCTCGGCATCGTCATCGACGACCTCTATCGAGAGGCCGCGTGGGCGCGCGAGGCATTCCGCGGCGGCGACATCGTGACGCTCGTGCTGGTTGTGCCGGTACTCATCACGTCGCTGGTGCTTGCGCGCCGCGGATCGGTGCGCGCCACGGTCATCTGGATCGGCGCGCTTGCTTACTCGATCTACAACTACGCGTACTACGTGTTCGGCGCGTCGTTCAACGACGCGTTCCTCATCCACATCGCGATCTTCTCGGCGTCGATCTTCGCGCTCGTCATGGCCGCCTCGAGCGTCGACGTCAGCTCGATGGCGGAGCGGCTTCGAGGCCCCAGGCTCGCCCGATGGATCGGCGGCTTCCTCGTGCTCGTCGGCGTGGGCCAGGGTGGATTGTGGGTCTTCATCATCCTTCGCTACGTCGCAACGGGGGAGGTCCTCGCGGACATCCCAGTCCGCGGTCAGCACGTCGTGTTCGCGCTGGATCTGTCGCTGCTCGTCCCGGCGCTCGTCGTCTCGGGCGTGCTCCTATGGCGACGAACACCGATCGGGTACGTCGCGGCGGGGATCGTGAGCGTGATGGGATCGCTCGTCCTGCTCAACCTGCTGCTCGCGGCTGCGTTCCAGGCCAACGCGGACGTCGCCGGAGTCAAGGCGTTCCCCGTGGAAGGCGTCGCGATGACCGTCGGGATGGTCGCATCGGCACTGCTGTTACTCGTGAGGCCGTTGAAACTGATTGGAGGGAACGAACGATGAGGCTCACATGGAGAGACGGAGTAACCACGATCCTCGCGGTGTTGGTCGGTGCGGCAACGCTCGCCGTCACGGACGACTGGGGGTGGGCGCTGCTGGGATCGACGCGCGCCGCCATCGGCGCCGTTGGGGCGATCGGATTGTCCATGTGCATCATCGGTGGTTCGAGGGACGCGTCGCCGGTGAGGGGCGCCTTCGGTGTCGTCGCTGCGGCGTTCGGAATCGCGGCGTTCATCCTCATAGTCCTCGGCCTGATCACGGGTTCGGAGTCACTACTCCTCGCGCTTGCCGGTGTGATCGGTTTCCTGTCGTTCATCACAACGCTTCGGCACGCGATCGTTCCGGCAACCGCGGCGCCCCAGCGCGGGTGATTCCGCGACGTGAACTGTTTGCGTCCGGCAATACCGGTGTGAGGCGTGCACTATGGCCGAACGGATATCGTCGGAAGATCGACTGCTTCCCGAGCGTCAGGAGGTCGAGGGGTCATGACTGGAACGTCGGTTGAATCGCGGGCGCCCGGCGGCGACGCACCTCCGCTCTCCGATGAGGAGCTCCGGCTGATAGACGCGTGGTGGCGAGCGGCCAACTACCTCTCCGTCGGACAGATCTACCTGATGGACAATCCGCTGCTTCGGGAGCCACTTCGCCCCGAGCACGTGAAGCCACGTCTGCTCGGCCACTGGGGAACGACGCCGGGGCTGAACTTCATCTACGTGCACCTGAACCGGGTGATCGGAGCCCGCGACCTCGAAGCGATGTACGTGATCGGACCGGGTCACGGCGGCCCGTCGCCGGTCGCGAACTCGTACCTTGAGGGCACCTACTCGGAGCTCTACCCAGACGTGACGGAGGACGAGGACGGCATCCGCCGTCTGTTCCGCGAATTCTCCTTTCCCGGCGGGATCGGCAGCCACGTGACGCCGGAGGTGCCCGGGTCGATCCACGAGGGCGGCGAGCTCGGGTACTCGCTCGCGCACGCGTTCGGGGCGGCGTTCGATAACCCGGATCTCTTCGTGTTCTGCGTCGTCGGCGACGGCGAGGCGGAGACCGGACCGCTCGCCGGGAGCTGGCACTCGAACAAGTTCCTGAACCCGGCGACCGACGGAGCCGTCGTGCCGATCCTCCACCTGAACGGCTACAAGATCGCCAACCCGACGATCCTCGCGCGCATCCCGAACGACGAGCTGTCGTCGCTGCTCGAAGGGTATGGCTACCGGCCGTACTTCGTCGAGGGCGAAGACCCACCCGACGTCCACCGGCAGATGGCCGCGGTGCTCGACGACGTGCTCGACGACGTCGAGCGGATCCAGGGCGCCGCGCGGCAGGACGGCGATCGCCGGCGGCCCCGGTGGCCGATGATCGTCTTTCGGACGCCGAAGGGATGGACGGGACCGCACGAGGTCGACGACCAACAGGTCGAGGGGACGTTTCGATCACATCAGGTTCCACTGTCGAATGTGAGGAACGACCCCAGTCACCTCGATCTCCTCGAACGATGGATGCGCAGCTACCGGCCCGAAGAGCTCTTCGACGAGAAGGGACATTTGGTCGCCGAGATCGCCGCCCTCGCTCCCAGCGGAGAACGCCGCATGAGCGCGAGCCGACACGCGAACGGGGGCGTCGAGCGCGACCTGTCGCTCCCCGACTTCCGACAGCATGCCGTCGAGGTGAACCAGCCCGCACGAACCTTTAGCGAGGCCACCTCGGTCCTCGCCGCGTTCCTCCGGGACGTCATCAAGCGAAACGGAGACACGTTCCGACTGTTCGGGCCCGATGAGACCGCTTCGAATCGCCTATCGCCGGTGTTCGAGGTGACGAACCGCACGTGGCTCGAGGACATCGTTCCCGCGGACGACCACCTGGCGCCGGACGGTCGCGTAATGGAGATCCTGTCCGAGCACATGTGCCAGGGATGGCTGGAGGGATACCTGCTCACCGGCCGGCACGGGCTGTTCAACTGCTACGAGGCGTTCATCCACATCGTCGATTCGATGTTCAACCAGCATGCCAAGTGGCTGAAGATCAGCAAGGAGGTTCCGTGGCGCCGGCCGATCGCGTCGCTCAACTACCTGCTGACGAGCCACGTGTGGCGCCAGGACCACAATGGCTTCTCGCACCAGGATCCGGGGTTCATCGACGTCGTCGCGAACAAGAAGGCGGAGATGACGCGGGTGTATCTACCGCCGGACGCGAACTGCCTGCTCTCGGTGGCCGATCACTGCCTCCGGACGAAGAACTACGTGAACGTGATCGTCGCCGGGAAACAGCCAGCGCTGAACTACCTCTCGATCGACGACGCGATCCTGCACTGCACTCGCGGCATCGGGATCTGGGACTGGACGAGCAACGACGGCGGAGACCCCGACGTGGTCCTCGCCTGCTGCGGCGACATCCCGACGCTGGAAACGCTCGCCGCGGTGGACCTCATCCGTCAGCACCTCCAGAACCTCAAGGTTCGCGTCGTCAACGTGGTCGACCTCATGCGGCTCCAACCGGAGAGCGAGCACCCGCACGGGCTGCCCGACCGCGAATTCGACACGCTGTTCACGGTCGACCGGCCCGTGGTGTTCGCCTTCCACGGGTACCCATGGCTCATCCACCGACTGGCGTACCGGCGAACGAACCACGAGAACCTGCACGTGCGCGGGTACAAAGAGGAAGGGACCGTCACGACGCCGTTCGACATGGTGATGCGGAATGACCTGGACCGGTTCCACCTGGTCATGGACGTGATCGACCGCGTTCCCGGACTCGGATCTCGAGCCGCGCACGTCCGGCAGCTCATGGTCGACAGCCGGATCAGCGCTCGGGCGTACACGCGGGAGCACGGCGAGGACGTCCCGAGCGTCCGCGAGTGGACCTGGCCGGCCTGACCCGAGCCGCATCGTGCGGGTCCTCGTCGTCAACGCCGGCTCGAGCAGCCTGAAGCTAAGGGTCCTCGACGGTGACGATCGAGTCGTCACGTCCCGTGACCTCGACGCGCGCGACGAGGATGTCGCTACACGAGAGCTCTCGACATTCATCGGCGACGTCGAGTTCGACGCGGCCGGTCACCGCGTGGTGCACGGCGGACACGTCTTTCGAGAGAGCGTGGTGGTCACGGGTGAGGTGATGGAACGTCTGGCGTCGATCGGCAACCTCGCGCCGCTCCACAACCCGCCGGCGCTCGCCGCGCTCGAAGCGGTGCGCGACATTGCCCCCGATCGACCGTCGATCGCCTGCTTCGACACGGCGTTCCATGCGACGCTCCCCGATCGCTCTGCGGTGTACGCCGTCCCGTGGCGCTGGACGGAGGACTGGGGAATCCGGCGGTTCGGGTTCCACGGGCTGAATCACGCGTATGTGGCGCGACGAGTACCGGAGATCCTCGGACGGGACGCCGACGAGCTTCGGATCGTGAGCTGTCATCTCGGTGCGGGCGCCTCGTTGTGCGCGATCGCCGGCGGCCGTTCGGTCGACACGACGATGGGGTTCACGCCGCTGGAGGGACTGGTCATGGCGACGCGCTCGGGGTCCGTCGATCCCGGCGCGCTCCTCTGGGTCCTCCGGGAGCAAGGCCTCCACCCCGACGACATCGAACGCGTCCTTGACCACGAGTCCGGCCTACTCGGGCTTTCCGGCGTCGCGCCGGGTATGCGCGACGTGATCACGGCCGCCGACCGTGGTGACCGGCGCGCGACACTCGCCGTCGAGGTCTATCTGCACCGGCTCAGAGCCGGGATCGCCGCCATGGCAGCGGCAATGGACGGGGTGGACGCCGTGGCGTTCACCGGCGGCGTCGGCGAGGGCTCCGCACGCATCCGTCTCGACACCTGCCGAGGCGTGTCGTTCCTCGGCGTCGACATCGATCCCACGGCGAACGAGAGCGTCGAGGAACTCGACGTCGACGTATCAATACGCGACGCCCCGGTCCGGACGGTTGTCGTGCAGGCCCGCGAGGACCTGACGATCGCCGCCGAGGTGCGTCGGCTCGCGGCGAGCGCCTGAGGCGCATCTCGTCCAAGTCGGACGGGACCTTCGGCCCACGCAGGTAGGGCCGGACGCCTCGGGGCGGACCCCCTCTTCTCGCCGACACTTACTCACGTGCGGTGCGGAGAGTCCGCCTCGTGAGAGAGAAAGGAGAAGGGCCATGAAGAAGGCCTTTCCAGTCGCTCTCATGCTCATCGGGCTCGTGTTCCTGGCGGCCGGTGCCTACACGGTCGTTCGTGGGATCGACGCCAAGGGAGATGTTCGCGATGAGCTCGAGGCGCAGAAGATCGTGACGCCGGAAGACGCCTCCATTCCGAACGCGGCCGTCGTCGACGCGGCAACGGCACAGTCGATGGCCGACATCATCGGCGTTCACGCCGACGAGGCCACGGGAGGACGCTCCTACGCGGAGCTGGGGCGCTTCCTGACACCCGACGGCGGCGACACCAGCGACGAGGCGGCAGCCCTCAAGGACGAAGAGGGCAACCCCGTTGCGAATCCTGTGCGGAACGTCGCCTTCCAAGCGTCGGCCCTTCGGACGAGCCTGTACACGTCCGTGATGGCCTTCAACGTGTCCGACCTCGTGATCGGTCTCGGTGTCGCTTTCGCGGCGCTCGGGTTCGTGATCGGCGGCGTCGGCGTGGCACTGGGAGGGCTGGCCATCCCCACCCTGGCGCGGAGGCTTCACGTCGAACCGGTCGCGGCTCCCCGCGTATAGGAAGACTCCACGACCTCCGCACCGTGGAGTTGACGCCCCGGTCCCTATCGGGACCGGGGCGTCGCGCGTCACCCGCCGATCTCGTACCTTAGGAACAGGTGCGATCCATGTCTCCGTGCGCTCAATAGTTCGCCGGACACCTTCCGCTCCGGTAGCAGATCGCTCCCCTCGACCAATCCGGGTCGCCCGCTCGTCGACGATCGGCCGGCGAGGAGCGGCGACACCGTCAGGAACAGCTCATCGAGCAGTCCTCGCCTCAAGAGGCCACCGATCACCGTCGGTCCACCTTCTGTGAGGACGACGTCGTGGCCCTCGCCGTGGAGGACTGACATCACGCTCGTGAGATCAACCTCCTCAGCGTCTCCGATCGCGATGACCTTCGACGATGGAGGCAGTCGCGTTCCGAGCTTCGCCGAGCCGGCCTCGGTGGTGACGACGAGGGCCCCCGCTTCCAACGCCGGGTGCCGTGGGTCGAGTGCGCCGGATGATGTCAGCACGACGAGTCGCGGTTCTGCGTCTCGCCCGAGACGGTCTCGAAGCTCGGAGAAGTCGGTTGCGCAGTCCGGAAAGATGTACCCGGGCGTCCATAACGAATCCGGCGCCGCTCGCATCGTTGCGGCTCCGATCAGCACCGCGTCGGCGAAGGCGCGGAGCAGACCCATCACGAACCGGTCGGCCAGGCTGTTGCCGCTGATCATCTGGCTGGAGTGATCCACGCCCTCGATGGCGACGACGCCGTCGAGGGACGAAACGAAGTTCGCGTACAGCCGCGGTGACTTGAATCCCAGGTCGCCGCCGTAGAGGCGTCCCAATTGCGGCTGCAGTTCCTGCGACGGCAAACCGGAGGTCTCGTAGATCACGTCGAACGGCTCCATGGGTTCGACGCCTCACCCCTGCCGCATGGCGACCTGAAGGAACGACTGCCGCAGCTCGGGGTCGTCCTCGTAGACGCCGCGCCAGAACGAGGTCCACGTGCTCGATCCCTCCTCGCGAACGCCCCGCATCTGCGTACACAGATGCACGGCCTCGAGATGGACGGCGACACCGTGCGGGGTCATCAGCTGCACGAGGGCGTCGGCGACCTGCTGACCGATGCGCTCCTGCACTGTGAAGCGTCGCCCGAACACGCGCACCAGCCGCGTGAGCTTGGAGATGCCGATGATGTTCTCGTGGGCGACGTAGCCGATGTGCGCCTCGCCGTAGAACGGCAACGCGTGGTGTTCACACAGTGCGAAGAACGAGATCGGTCCCTCGACGATCTGGCTGATTCGGCAGTCCGGACCGCCGCGGCACTCCGTGGGGAACGTCTTCAGCAGCTTGGGGTCGCCTTCGTATCCATCCGTCGAATCGAGCAGCGCTCTCAGGAAACGCGACGGCGTGTCCTTGGTCCCCGGCGTCTCCAGGTCCATCCCGAAAGCCTCGAAGATCTCACGGACGTAACCCTCGAACCTGTCCCACTGCGCGAGCGACAGGCTCCGCGGGCGGACGGCTTCCCACCGAACGTCGTCTTCCGGGTCCGTCTGGAGGTGGGAGGAACCGATGGACGTCGCCCGATCCTCTGCGGACTTGGTCATGGCTCTGTCGAGGCGACCTTGCCGCCCGGCAGCTGATCGACCTCGGTTTCATCCCACGCCGTGCTTCCCTTCAGACCTTCCACATTGAACTGGTAGTCATAGACCAGCGAACCGCCGTACGCCGCTCCGATCGTCACCAGCGCCCCGGCAACCACGGACAGGATGACGACCACACCCGGTGAGAAGCGAGCGTCCGACTGCGCGAGTCGAGCGACGATGTCGACGATCGCGATCGCCGTCACCGAGAGCATGATCGTCATGTGCGTGTTGATCGTCCGCCACACCTGCGTGTGCTGAGCGCGCCCCAGCAGACCGGTGGGTTCGCGATCGATCCCCTTCCACCAGTCCCAGAAACCGGTCGTCGCCGCGCCGAGGGACACGATCGCGCCGGCAATGATCACGTACGTCCCAGCCGTAAAGAGGTCTCGCGCGAATGGGCGCGGGTCGGCGCTCGATCCGTGACCGAAGAACGAGATCAGGTCGAAGATCGCGGTCAGCACGTACGCGACGATCGGAAAGTCGGTGAGCGGCGGGTGCGTCGGCTTTCCCGCCCATCCGCGTATCCCGTGGAACGCTCGTCCTCTGAACGTGATCGCGGGCTTGAACGAGAACAGACGTGCCATCAGCGACCTCCTCCTTACCCGTTCCGGCCTGTCCGCATGGTTTCTGACGTACCCGAGGACGGCCTTCCCTAACGTCGGCAGGTATTGGCGTTACAACGCCCGACCCTATCGGGGTCGATGGCAAGCCGTCAACGTGGTGAGGCACTACGGCGTGCTCTTGAACCGCGCGACCCGCTCTCGAATCTACGGCTAATAGACCTTGGTGCTACGATCGATGGCATGTTGCGAGGACTGCGGCGAGACGCCGAGGCACTCGGAGCC
The DNA here is from genome assembly GCA_035640355.1 of Actinomycetota bacterium. Taxonomy (NCBI): domain Bacteria; kingdom Bacillati; phylum Actinomycetota; species Actinomycetota bacterium. The sequence goes on along the minus strand of DASQWI010000017.1, from coordinate 18,792 downwards.
CTCGAGGACGAGCTTCGGCAAAAGCTCTACATCTTCGTGCGATCGCAGGGACGGCCCGTCACACGGGACGAGGCGGCTTCCGCGGTCGGCATCTCGCGGAAACTGGCCGCGTTCCATCTCGACAAGCTCGCCGAGCGTGGACTCCTGACGTACTCGTACGCCCGGCCGCCCGAGCGTGGTGGGCGCGGTGCGGGACGGTCCTCGAAGTACTACGAGCCGTCGGGCCGACAGATCGACGTGACGATCCCGGAGCGACGGTACGACCTGATGGGATCTGTGTTGCTCCGTGCGCTCCGATCGCAGCGCGAGAGCGAACGCGGCGAGGAATCGGCCCGTCGGGCGGCAGCCGAAGCAGGCAGAGAGATCGGCGTTGCCGAGCGGCGCCGTCTGGGCATCCCGCCACCAGGCGCCGAGCGAGCGATGGCGGTGTCGACTCGGGTCCTCGAGGACACCGGCTACGAGCCGTACCGCGACGACGAAGGAAGTGTCCGACTCCGGAGCTGCCCGTTCCACGCTCTCGCCGAGGAAGACCGCGATCTCGTTTGCAGCATGAACCAGTGTCTCGTCGAAGGAGTGGTACGTGGGCTGGGGAACGAAACGGTGGACGTCGTGCTCGACCCGATCCCCGGGCAGTGCTGCGTCAGGCTGAGCATGCCCCGACGAGCGGCCACACCGCCAGGCTGAACGAAACGTAACGACGGCGAAGAGCTACTAGGCGTCGTGCCCAGTGGGCGGATGCGCCGCCTCCGCGAGCAAGCGACCCACGTGCTGGTACGTGAAACGATCGCCGGTGAACAACGAGAGCACGTACGCCGTGTCGCGATAGGACAGCTTGCGCGTCAGCTCGACCGCGATCTCCCGCACTGCCATGGACGCTTCCCCCCGACGCAGCCTCAGAATCTCGTCAGCCGGATGGAACGTGGCATCTCCCCGCCTCACGCGGTAGCGGTGAAGGCGAACCCGTCCGAACACGGTGGCCACCCAGCGCGGCTCCCGTCGCTGTCGTGCTCCGCCGCTCTGTGAGATCGCCTCTTCCTCGAGTGCGGCAACCGCGCACAGAAAGAGATCTCGTGCGACTCGTCGGGCCGCCATCGCGATCTCCCACTCGAGCGTCACGGGATCCTCTCCTAAGCTGACCTCGACCTGGACGTCGTGCCTGGCGCTGACCAAGGCCATCCCGTTTCCTCCCAAAACAGTTCTAAGACTAGTAAATCCTGGTCTTAGAACCTCGATGGGGCAACCTGCCATTCCCAAATGGCGGCGCTGCGTGAACACGTTCGAACCCCCTCGACGTGGGTGGAATGAATTTCGACTGCCGAAATCGGAACAGCGGAGCAGCTCGTATGGCTTACGGGACGCTTCGACTCCGGCATAACGTTGGAGGCACACAGGAAGCGACCGGGTCGGCCGTCCCGCAAAGGACCCACCACTTCCGGTCGTGGACGGGAGGTCAGCTATGGGCGAGGCGAGCCTGTACGAACGATTGGGTGGCGTGTTCCCCATCGCCGCCGTGATCGACCACTTCAGCGACGCTCTCATCAAGAATCCGATCGTCGGACAGGGATCGGAGAATCCGGAGCTTCGCGAGTGGCATACCAACAAGCTGGACAGGCTGCCGGGACTGAAGTGGATGCGCACGCTGTGGGTCTGCAACGTCGCCGGTGGACCCTTCACGTTCGAAGCCACGAAGCCGGGAAGCACTCCTCTCGGGCTCGAGGAGGCCCATCGCGAGTTCCGCATCACCCCCGAGGAGTTCGATGAGGTTGCGGCCGAGCTGGCACGTTCGCTCGATCACTTCAAGGTCCCGCCGCGTGAGAAGGACGAAGTCCTGGCCGCCTTCGCGGCGCACAAGGGAGAAGTGACCGAGGGGTCAATGGCCTCCGCCTGAGCGCTTCGCGCGCCGATCCAGTCGCACGTGACTCTCGAGTAGCTACACGTTGCGCTCAGGTCAACCGGGTTACGCCGTCGGGGTGATCGAACCGCGCAACGGTTGGCACGATCAGCCCGAGCAGGTAGACCTGTGCGTGCGACCTCCTGACGATCGGCCGTGATTCGCGCGAGAGAGGGGGACGGGAATGGCTGCTGACGCCACCGTCATCGAGGGGCGGCACACGTATCGACTCCAGTCGCTCGGACGAGTATTCGGTTGGTTCTTCTTGGCCACGTTCTTCACGTCGATCCCGGCCTACTTCATCGGCTACGCCCGCATCCTGGAGGACCCCGGCCTGATCACCGGGGCCGGCGCCGATCCCACGACGGGCGTAGCTGCCGCCGCAACGCTGGAGGTCTTCCTCATCATCGCCAACGTCGCTACCGCCGTGGTGGCGTACCCGGTCCTCAAGCGCGAGAGCGAGATCGGAGCTGTCGGCTACGTCTCTGCCCGGCTAGTCGAGGGCATCTTCATCGCCATCGGGCTCGTCAGCGCCCTCGCATTCATCCTGATGCGGCAGGAGGCCACGGCGGTCTCTGATCCCGCAATCGGTGAGGGGCTCGTCGCGCTCTACTACCGAGCGTTCCTGGTTGGCCCCGGCTTCATGGCGGGTCTCGCGAACGGAGTCATCCTGGGATACCTGATGTACCGATCCGGCTTGGTGCCGCGAGGTATGGCGATACTGGGTCTCATCGGAGGTCCACTCGTCATCGCCACCGGGATCGCCATCATGTTCGATGCGATCGAGCGAGGTGGGGCCATTCAAGTCATCGCGACGATCCCAGAGTTCTTCTGGGAGCTGTCGCTCAGCATCTATTGCATCATCAAAGGGTTCAGGCCTTCTCCCACCCTGGGAATGGAGTCTGTGACGACGCTGCCCGAGTCCGACAGCGTATCGAGGCACCGTGCCTAGGCGACATTCATGAGAACCGGGTCGAGGCGGACGGCGTCGATCCAGCCTAATTGTTCGGCGGCGCGGTGCTGATGTCCGCGAGGAGCGGCTGAACCCTCGGGCTCATCGACACGTCGGCCAGCGCGACGACGCCGACCGGACGCCCACTCTTCACGACCGGCAGACGACGGATGTCGTGCTGGTGCATCAGGTCGATCGCCGCCTTCACCGATTCGGTGGGCCCGATCATCACGGGCGACGGCGTCATGATGTCCCCGACCTTCGCCGCATCGGGGTCTCTCCCCTCCGACACCGCGCGAACCGCGATGTCGCGGTCCGTCAAGATCCCTCTGACTTGTCCGTTCTCGGTGACGATCACGTTACCGATGTCGGCGACCCTCATCTTCTCGGCGGCCTGGCGGATGGACGTCTCGATATCGACCGTTTCTGGCGCCGCCGACATCACCTCGCGGACAGCTCGCACGTCGAGCGTCGCGTCCCCCACCGCGAGTCGTGACCGGACCGCTCGTGCGGCCTCCGAAGCACGGGTGCGCAGATCACTCGCCTGAGTGCCGACGGCCTCCGCCCCTCCCCGCATCTGCTGCCTGGCGTCGCGAACCGCCCGTACCGGCCTGTCGCCTAGCTTCATGCCCGCGTAGTAGCCGGCGCCCAGCGCCAGCGTGGTCGTGAACAAACCCATAGCTCTCACCTCCGAGATGAACGCATGCGATCCCTACATACCCGAGGGTCTCGGGAGCAAGCATCCCGCCACCGATTTCGCTGAGGTGTGCACCCGATGAGTTCCGCTCCCCCGTTTCGTCCTCTTCATCGGATCGCAAGAGGGAGACCTATGTCCGATCGCGGGAGTCGACCTCCCGTGGGGCCGCTGCCCGAGCTGCTGGTCATGCCTTCCGCGCCGTCACGCGCCGACGTCGAGTCGATGCGCGAGGACGTGTGCAAGCTGGCCGGTAGCGAGCGCGACCCGATGTGCGACGTCGGAGACGTCGCAGAACCCGATGCCGACACGATCGACGCGCTGGCCCGCTTGCAACTCCTCGCGCTACGGGTCGGCGTCCGGTTCCGTTTCAGCGACGCCTGCGAGGACCTTCGCGACCTTCTCGCGCTGACGGGTCTCGCCGAGGTCCTGCCGTGCGAACAGCCGCCGTGTGACCCGCCGCGCCGCGCGACCTCGGGAGGTTCCAGTTCAAGCGTCGAGCCGCTGGGGCAGGCCGAACAACGGGAACAAGCTCTGCGTGTCGAGGAAGAACGTGATCCCCGAGATCCGTCCGCCTGAGATCTCGAGCACCTGAAGCGACCACGGCTCGAGCCCGCCGTCCTCGCTAGGCTTGTACTGACCGAACGCCGGCGATCCATTCGCCGCGACGGGAATCAGCCGCGACCCGCGACATCCGATCCCTGGCCCCAGGCACCAGCGGCGGATGTCGTCGTGCGTCTGCAGCCAGAGCTCGTGCGGCGGCATGTTCCAGGTGGCATCCTCTCGCAGCAACGACGTCAGCGAGTCCATGTCGTATCGCTGGAAGGCGTCCACGTAGCGTTCGATCAACCGCGCCTGCTTCTCGTCGATCTGTTCGGCCGGCGCGGCCTTCGCGTGGATGTTCGCGAGCGTCGCCCGGGCCCGCTGTAACGCGCTGTTGACCGATTGGACCGACGTCTCGAGCAGTTCGGCCACCTCGGATGCCTTCCACCGCAGCACTTCGGCGAGGACGAGCACGGCGCGTTGCTTGGGCGGCAGATGCTGGAGTGCCGTCACGAACGCGAGCCGGATCGACTCGCGCTGCTCGGCAAGCTCGGCGGGATCTCCGGCCAACGGCAGCACGCGGTCGTCCGGGACGGGAAGGATCCACGTCGCCTCCGGATGTCGCTCGCCGAGCGGCGTATCGGCGGATCGAGCCGGCCCGAGATCCATCGGCCGTGCACGGCGCTCCTTCCCGGCGAGCATGTCGAGACACACGTTCGTGGTGATGCGGTACAGCCACGAACGGAGGCTCGAACGACCTTCGAACGCGTCGTAGCCCTTCCACGCGCGCAGGAACGTCTCCTGCACGGCGTCCTCGGCCTCGAAGGCAGAACCGAGCATCCTGTACGCGTATCCGGTGAGCTCGGTCCGATGCTCCTCGAACCGCTGCTCGAGGTCCGAAGGTGCAGCGGCGATGCCACCGGTGATGTCCGTCATCGGGCCAATGATAGGCAGCGCCGCCAACGGCGCACTCACGCGGGGTTCTCGGAGCGTTCACATCTCGTCGTGCGCGGGGGGAATCCGCGTAAGTGCGCGGCCGGTTGCAATCGATACCGATGATTTTCGGGAGCACGCGCGGTCCGAGTTCCGTGAGACATCGAGAGAGGCCGAGATGACGAGCGAGACCCACGCAGCGCCGGACCGAGTCGGTGTTGTCACAGTGAAGCGACGACGTTCGTCTACTCCATGTCACGAGGAAGGGAGCTGTCCATGACGACGTCCACGGCCATCCCCATCGACGACCTGCGGCGCGAGTTCGACGGGCGCGTCGCCGCACCCGGTGACGCTGGATACAACGACGCACGGCGGGTGTTCTCGGGCAACATCGATCGCCATCCGGCGGTCATCATCCGCCCGGCCGACGCGAAGGAGGTCGGCCGCGTCGTCGCGCTCGCGCGCGACACTGGCCTCGAGCTGGCCATTCGGAGCGGCGGTCACAGCGGCGCCGGCCATGGCACGTCCGAGGGGGGCATCGTGCTCGACCTCGCCGAGATGAACGCGGTGGAGGTCGACCCCGAGCGGAGAACCGTGTGGGCCGATGCCGGCCTCACCGCGGGCGAAGTGACGACGGCTGTCGACGTGCACGACCTGGTCGTCGGGTTCGGTGACACCGGCTCCGTCGGGATCGGCGGGATCACCCTCGGCGGCGGCATCGGGTTCCTCGTCCGGAAGTTCGGCATGACGATCGACAATCTGCTCGCCGCCGAGATCGTCACCGCGGACGGCGAGGTTGTTCGCGTCGACGAGGAATCGCATCCGGACCTGTTCTGGGCGGTCCGCGGCGGCGGCGGCAATTTCGGCGTGGCGACCCGGTTCCAGTACCGGTTGCAGCCGCTCGAGAGGATCGTCGGCGGCATGCTGTTCCTGCCGGCAACGCCGGATGTGATTGCCGGATTCCTCGCCGCCGCGTCCGACGCGCCAGATGAGCTGAGCACGATCGCGAACATCATGCCAGCCCCGCCGATGCCGTTCGTTCCCGAGGAGCACCACGGCAAGCTGATCGTGTTCGCGTTCATGACGTACGCGGGAGGTGTCGAAGCCGGTCAGAAGGCGATCGCGCCGTTCCGCGCGCTGGCGGCGCCGATCGCCGACATGGTCCGGCCGATGCGCTACCCGGAGATGTACATGCCGGAGGACGAGAGCTACCACCCGATCTCGTCGGGTCGGACTTCGTTCGTCGACGAGGTTGACGAGCGCGCCATCGCCACGATCATCGACCGGCTCGAGAACGACACCGCGCCGATGCGCGTCACGCAGATCCGCGCGCTCGGCGGTGCGTTCGCCCGCGTGCCCCCGGACGCCACGGCGTTCGCGCACCGACGCCGGAACTTCATGCTGACCTGCGCGACCGTGTACGAGGACGTCGACCAGACGCCCGAGCGCGAGCGATGGGTGACGAGCTTCTGGAACGAGCTCCAGCGCGGCGATCGCGCCGCGTATGTGGGGTTCTTGGCGGACGAGGGCGAAGATCGCGTCCGGGAGGCCTACCCAGGACCCACGTGGGACCGTCTTACCGACGTGAAGACGCGCTACGACCCGAAGAACCTGTTCCGAGTGAACCAGAACGTTCCGCCAAGGCGGCAATCGGATCGCTGACCTGCCTCACTGCACCGCAGTGAGGCACAGGCTTCAGCTGCGAGGCGCCTCCGCTTCCTCGGCCCGACGTCTCGCCTCGACCTCCTCCCGGTATCCCGGTTGCATGTACGCGGGAAGGTCCGCCGTCTTTCCCTTGGCCTTCGCTTCCTTCCGCCTCTCGTTCGTTCGCTTCCAGGACCGCTTTCCAGCCTTCCCGGCGCGGTACAGAAGGAATCCGATCACCATCGCCAGATAGAGCGCGAACGAGATCCCCGCGGCGATGCCGGCGCGAACCAACCACGGACGCCACTGCTTGTTCACGCGCTGGACGATCGCATCATGCGGACGATCGAGCTCGACGATGAGAAACCTCGAGGATTCACCGATCCGGACGGCGGTGAGCACCTGGAAGCGCTCCCCCTTCACCGCCGTCTCGGACGTGCTGGGCTTGATCGCTCGAAGCTCGTCGCGTACGGCGGGATCGCTCGTGCCGACGAGCGACGCATCGTCGGCGAACATCACTGTGCCGTCGGCGCGCCACAGCCGAACGTGGTTGATCGGCCCGGCCATCACGTCTTGCTGGACGATCGAGAGGAGGTGTTGGTAGCGATCACCGGTGACCGGAGCGTCGGCATCCGATTGAAGCAGCATCGGCTTCAGGACCTGGACGGCGAGCTTGCGCCCGTCCTGGGTTGCCCGCTCCTCGAGGTCGCGTTGCTGGTACCAGATCGCGCCGTAGATGAATCCCGCGGCCAAAAGGAAGATCACCGTCAGCGTGCCGAACAAACCACGCACCGCGCCTGCTCGCCGCTCGAACACGGATGGCGTAGGGCCCGAGAAATACATCGTGCTCATGGCGTAGGTATCGGCCTGAGATATCTCGGGGCTGAGTCGGATGTTCGGGGGGTCGATCCCGCCATCGCGGCTACGATGGCGCGGTGCCGCGATCGTCCGACACTGCCTGAGATGGGTGGGGACAAGCCGCTCGGCTTGGCCATCGGCGGCGTGGTAACGGTGGCGTTCGCGCTGCTGCCGGCGCTCGCCGTTGCCGTCTTCTACCTCGTCGCGAACGTGTCGGCCCTGATCATCGGGACCGATTTCGACTCCGACCCGAACGAGCCGGCTGTCTTGCTGGTCGGGCTCGTAGGCACCGTGACGTCCCTCGTCCTCACGATCGCGGGGGGGCTCGCCCTGATCGGCCGTCGACTGTCGCCGAAGAACCGCGACGACTGAGCGCGGAGCGCGCACGCCCAAGGCTTGTGGCCGGCGCCGGCCTGCGCATATGGTCCGCACCGTAGGCCGAAAGGGGGAACACGGGGGTGCGGCAGCCGCGGTACCGCAGCTGGCCATTCGTCGCGCTCGGGAGCGCCGTGATGCTGCTGGCCACTTCTCCGGCCGCGGCGGTCAACCGAGATGGCCAGTACGGCGGCATGACCTCACAGGACCGACACATCCGCTTCGTCGTCGACGGCGGCGAGATCAGCAACGTTCATGTCCCTGTCTTCCACCAGGCCTGCAACCTCACGGTGCTCGCGACGAGCGGCGCCGTCAGGTTCGGAATCGCCGACGACGGTACGTTCGTGATCCGGTTCTTCGATAGCGACCGAGAAACCACGGTGGTCGTCCGAGGCGAGTTCACGAGCCGAGAACGAGTCAGGGGAACGTTCCGCTCCGAGCGGGATTCTCGCGGCTGCAGGGACGTCGCCCGCGGGACCTGGCGCGCGCACCGGGTCTGAACACGTCGCGAACACGTCTGCGCCGACCGCCGCCCGAGGGACGCTCGAACGTCACGCGACGGTGCGGACCCGTTCGACCGTCCTCTGCCGTCCGAGGAGCTCGAGCGATTCGGGAAGCGGCGGCGACACGGTCGTTCCGGTCACCGCGGCACGGACCGGCTGGAATCCCTTCGTCCGGTTCAGCCCGAACGACTCGACGACCTCGTCGAGCTTGCTCTCGATCGCCTCGGAGCTCCACGGCTGAACCGCCTCGAGCTCGTCCGCGATTCTGGCGAGGTACCCGTCCGGCGCCCTCTCGATCAGCGCCGCGGCCCTGTCGTCGGGCGTGACGTCGTCGGAGAACAAGGACCGAAGGAGCGCGACGCATTCCGTCAGATACTTCATGCGCGTCTTGACGAGCGGCATCGCGCGGCGGAGCAGCACCGGATCCGGCGACAACCCGGCGACGGACAGGAAGTGCAGGCACCGCGCGGCGAGGTCGTCGTCGTCGAGTTGCTGGATGTAGTGATTGTTCATCCACTCGAGCTTGTCGACGTCGAAGCGCGCGGGGTTCTTCGAGACGCGCTCGATATCGAACGCCTCGACCAGCTCATCCCTGGAGATCAACGTGGTCTCCGCGTCCTTGGACCATCCGAGCAGCGCGAGGTAGTTCATCAGCGCCTCCGGGAGGACGCCCTTCTCGCGGAACGCCTCGACGCTGGTCGAGCCGTGACGCTTCGACAGCGGCTTGCCGTCGGGCCCGTTCACCTGTGGGACGTGCGCGTACTTCGGTGGCGTGCCGCCGAGCGCCTCGATGACCGCGGCGTTGCGCGGCGCGCTGTCGAGAAGGTCATCGCCCCGGATGACGTGCGTGACTCCCATCAGCATGTCGTCGACGGCGACGGCGAGCAGGAACACCGGCGAGCCGTCGGACCGCATCAGGACGAAGTCCTTCAGGTGACCGGGCGCCCACCGGACCTCCCCTTTGACGAGGTCGTAGATGACCCATTCGCGCTCCGGCATGTGGAACCGGGCGGCGAACGGTCGCCCTTCGGCCTCGAACGCCGCGCGCTCCTGGTCCGACAGGTTCCGGCAGCGGCCGTCGTAGCCTTCGGGCTCGCCTCGGGCGCGCGCTGCCGCGCGGCGCCCGGCGAGCTCCTCGTCCGTGCAGTAACAGCGGTACGCGTCGCCTTGCAACAGAAGGCGGTCGACCGTCTCACGGTAGATGGCCATCCGTTGCGACTGACGGTATGGCTCGAACGGACCCCCGATGTCGGGGCCCTCGTCCCAGTCGATCCCCAGCCATCGAAGCGAATCCATGACGCCGTGGAACGCCTCCTCCGTCACTCGAGAGGCGTCGGTGTCCTCGATGCGAAGGATGAACGCGCCCTTGTTGTGCCGAGCGAACGCCCACGAGAACAGTCCCGTTCGCACGTTGCCCACGTGAAGCGACCCCGACGGCGCCGGAGCGAATCGAGTCCTGACGTCGCTCACGCCGCTACCACGGGGTTCGCGAGCGTGCCGATGCCGTCGACCTCGACTTCGACTACGTCGCCGGGCGAGAGCTTGCCAACGCCTTCCGGCGTCCCGGTGAGGATCGCGTCGCCGGGGAGCAGCGTCATGAACGAGGTGATGTACTCGATCAGCGTGGCCACGCCGAACGCTACGTCGGAGGTTTGTCCGGCCTGGCGCACGTCACCGTTCAGGCGTGTCTCGACGCGGACGTCGGTGGGATCGAGGTCGGTCTCGATCCACGGCCCGAGCGGACATGAGCCATCGAATCCCTTCGCTCGCGCCCACTGGTCGTCGGTCTTCTGGAGGTCGCGGAGCGTCACGTCGTTCGCGCAGGTGTAGCCGAGGATGTGCTTGTACGCGTCCTCAGTAAGCACGTTCCGCGCGATGCGGCCGATCACGACTGCCAGCTCGCCCTCGTAGTCGACGCGGTGGCTTATCGGGAGCAACCTGATGGGGTCGTTCGGTCCGATCACCGCCGTGGACGGCTTCAGGAACAGCAGCGGTTCCTCGGGGACGTCGGAATCGAACTCGGCGGCATGGGCGGCGTAGTTCCTACCCACGCACACGAGCTTCGACGGCAGCACCGGCGCGAGCAAGCGCACGTCGTCGAACGGCACCTCCTCGCCGGTCGGCAGGGGATCCTCGAAGAACGTGCCCTTCAGGACGCGGATCGTGTCGCCCTCGAACTCGGCGGCGCCCGTGGCGATCCGGTCGCCGAAACGGAACCGCACGAGGCGCATGGGATCGGCAGGCTACCGCAGGCGAGTGGCTACCCGAGCCGGCGCCACGGCGCGGGCACCGCAGGGGCGACATCGACGGTTGTCGCGCCGAGCCACGTGGCGAGCTCGCGGACGGCCGCTGTGATCGGCACCGCGTTGGAACGGTCGGGACGGACGGTGGGCTCGGGGACGATCGACTTGACGACGAGCGCGGAGCGCTCTCGGTCGAACGCGGGATCGACGCGGGCGATGAACCGATCGCCGTCGAGGAGCGGCATCGCGTAGTAGCCGTACTTCCGGTTCGCCACGGGGACGTAGATCTCCATTCGGTAGTCGAGGTCGAACATCGTCAACAGTCGCTTCCGGTCGTGAATCAGGTTGTCGAACGGCGACAGCAGCGTCGTTCGCGGCTCCCATTCATCGCGCTCGATCCGCTCGAGCAGCGGCACATCGTCGCGATGCGCGTACCACTTCCCCCGGAGCGGTGAACCGTCGCGAACGACGTCGACGCGCTCGACGACGCCTGTCTTCTCGAACGCGGCGAGGGTCGCGGGCAGACCCGGATACCCGTGGGTGAAGTGACCCGCGATGTGCTGCGCGGTTCCGACGCCGAGACATTTCAGCGAGAGCTCGATCGCCCGTCGAGCGACCTGGGCGTCGCCCAAACGCTGACGTCGCACGTCGTCGGGCAGGACGCGCTCGGCGAGGTTCCACCATTTCTCCAGTCCTCGCCGATCCGAGACCAATACCTTCCCCTGCATCCACAGGAACCGGGTCATCTGGTCAACGTTCCGATCGGCGGTCCAGCCCGAGGACTTCCAGGTCTCCACCGACAGGTCCGCCATGTCTCGGATGCGGAGCGGGCCGCGGCGTCGCAACGCCGACAGGATCGAAAGTTTGAGGGCGGAGTTTGCCCCGATCCATCCTCGGATCCGATCGCCCCACGCGCCGTCGCCCGGCCATCGCCGCATCCGGTACCGATGAATGGCGAAGTCCTCCGACAGCACGATCGATGCGGCGTGCGCCCAGTACTCGAACAAAAAACGATCGCGGTAGGCGAGCCGGTCCAGATGCCGCGGCTCGAACGCTTCCAGGCGGCTCCGCAGCACCAGGAGAGGACTGCGCGCGACGACCGAGATCGGGTCGAGCTGCACGCACCGGATCGAGCGGACGACGTCGAGCACCTTCGACGGCGAGGAGCGCGGAGCGATGCCGGTGAGCCGCTGCTTGGCGATCGCCAACCGGCGCGCGGTGCGCAGATCGACCTGCCGGATCGCTGACACGGCGTGGCGGTTACGCGAGTCGGGTACCGATGCCCCAGGTGACGCCGACGCTGCGCCAGTACCCGGCGACCATCTCGACCGGCGCCAGGCTCTCGAGCTCCTCGACGGGTGAGGGACCGAGTTCCAGCTCGGCGTCGCCGGTCCACACCTCCGAGCCCTCCCAGTCGTAGCTCTTCATCGTCACGAGCTCATTCATGGAGGGCGGGCTTCCCTCCTCGATCGACGGGAAATACCGGTTGTGCAGCATCGGCAGGGCGTTCACGAACCCGTTCGTGTCGGCGCGCCCGGTGATGGTGAACCGCGCATCGACGATCCGCCGATCGTGAACGGCGACGCTCGCCCCGAACCGCCCGCCCGGCTCCAACCGCGGGCCGGCCTTGCCGTACGAAACGGGCCGCGTGACCCAGATCGACCCGAGCTTCTTGGGGTAGCCCTGGTGCCACCCTCGGACCATCGAGAAGTCCTTGTCCACCCAGATCAGGAGGCAGCGCGAGTACCGCTCGCCGCGGTACGCGCACCGCACGACGACGAACGCCTCCTTGTACTGCGCGCGAGCAGGATCGAGCAGTTCCTCGAACGTGTCCGAGCACGATTGCCAGTCGGCGAAGATCACGGCGACGGCGTCGGGATCCTCGTCGGCCGGCTCGATCGGATCCGGCAGCCACCGCGCCACCGAGCCCGGCGCCGCGCGGTACTCGATCGTCAGCAGGTCCCCCGAGTAGTGCCACGGTGGTGCGGGGACGACCGACGAGCGCCCTTCGGGTGTGAGCGGCGGCATGAAGCCCTTCAGCTCCGCCATGCGCCGCATACTATCCGGGGCGTGGAGACGCGACGGATCGTGCTCGACGGCGAGCCGACCACGGTCACCCGCCAGGGCACCGAGCTGATCTCGCCCGACGGACGCCGCGTCCCCGCCGAAGAGGCGATGCACCTCGCGCCGTGCGAGCCGACCAAGATCATCTGCATCCACCTCAACTACGAGAGTCGCGTGAGGGAGTTCATGGCGAAGATGCCGCCGGCCCCTACGTACTTCCACAAGCCGATCAGCTCGCTGAACGCGCACGGCGGAACCGTCGTTCGCCCGCCTCGATGCAAGTACCTGAACTACGAGGGTGAGATCGCGATCGTGATCGGGCGCGAGTGCCGGCACATCGCGCCCTCCGAGGCCGCTGATCACATCGCCGGTTACACGATCGCGAACGACTACGGGCTCCACGACTTCCGTGACACCGACTCGGGCTCGATGCTGCGGGTGAAGGGGTCGGACACGCTGTGTCCGATCGGACCGGCTCTCGTCGCGGATTGGGACTTCCGCGGCAAACGGATCCGAACGCTCGTGAACGGTGACGTTCGTCAAGACGGCACGACCGACGAGATGGTGTGGGACATGCACTACCTGGTGGCGGACATCGCACGAACGATCACGCTGATGCCGGGAGACGTGATCCTTTCGGGGACACCGGCGAACTCCAGGCCGGTGCAGCCCGGCGACGTCGTGGACGTAGAGGTGGAGGGTTTGGGGACGTTGCGGAACACGGTCGTCGAAGGTTCGGTGGCGATCCGGGACGATGTCGGAGCCCAGCCGAGCGAGTCCGAGGAGGTGATCTCGACGGCGCTCGGCGGCGACTGGGAGTTCCGGGGGATCCGTCCACCAGGCCGCACGTAGCGGAGCGGTCGGCCACACTGGAAGACGCTGATCATGCGGTTCGACGAGATCCTGACGGCACATGGATTCATGCGGACGGAACGGCCTCCGCTCATGTGGGAGGCCGACACCGACGACGAGCGGTTCATCCCGTTGCTCGGGGAGATGATCGTCATCGGCCTGAACGCGGGGAACGAGCTCGCACAGCTCACGCTGGCCGTTTCGAACGTGACGGTCGAGGAAGACGACGACCCCGAGGAGACGCCGTGGGTCGAGCCGGGTGACTACGTCGCGGTGACGGTGCGGGGGCGGGGTCGCTGGAGCGACGACGTGTGGCGTTCGGGCGACGGGCCGACACGAGGCTTGTTGGTCAACGTCGCACCGCGAGCGGACGACGCGGGCGCCGTCTACGCGTACACGCGCGACCTCGACGGCGAGGGCGCCGTCACGGTGTTCCTGCCTCGCCTGGCCCAGGAGGGCTAAGGCGGTCGATCCTGTACACGAGGTGCGGCAGTCCCTTGAAATCGACCTCGCGGTCGACGCGCATCCCGATCTTCTCCGCGACGCGCGCTGAGGGCTCGTTCTCGGACCGGATGAGGGAGATCAGGTGGTCGACATCGAGGTTCGCGAAGGCCCAGTCGCGCGCCGCGGCGGCCGCCTCAGGCGCGATCCCTCTTCCCTTCCATCCCGGTCGAACGTGCCAGCCGATCTCGACCTCGCGAACGCCGTCGACGATCTGCACCGCGGGCCCGACTGTGCCGATGATCTCGCCGGTCTCCCGGTCCTCGACCACCCACAGTCCGAAGCCCTCGTCGCGGTATCGGTCGAGGTTCCGCTGGACCCACAGCTCGGTCTCCTTCCGGCTGTACGTCGACGGGTAATACCGCATGTGCTCGGCGTCGGCGAACATCGGGGCAAGCGCGTCGGCGTCCTCGGCCGTGCACGGCCGGAGCCGAAGCCGCTCCGTCTCGAGCCGGAAGTCCTCGTCCACCGGGTCGACACCGTACCGGGCGCGTTCGGCGCCGGGTCGACTATCCTCGCGCTCAGGCCCGCCGTCTCCCGCTGAGGAGCGTTCGATGGACGTCAAGGGCAAACGCCTCCGCTTGCTCTACTCGGACGTGCTCGGCGTCGAACGCGGCAAGTACCTGTTCGGGGACGTGGCCGACGACGGCCGGGCGGCGTTCTGCATCGGCGTGTTTCCGCTCACGACCGACCGCGAGATCCTGGACATCTCGCGCCAGCAATTCGACGTCGGGCTCCCCGACGTCGAGGCGTTCGTCGATCGCGACACGCTCCGCCCGGGTTGGGAGGACGACACGATCATCGGGATCGCCGACGTCCAGCAACACGGCGAGCCACTCGACGTCGATCCGCGGCAGGTGTTGCGGAAGGCCGTCGAGCCGTGGCGCGAGATGGACCTCGAGCCGATGTTCGCCTTCGAGTCCGAGTTCTATCTGCTCGAGCGGGGCGAGGATTCTTCGTGGAAGGCGGTCGACCTGCCGTCGCACCGCGTGTACGGGACCGGAGCGGCGGTCGACCCGGACGGAACGATCGACGACATGGTCCGAGCGTCGATGCAGACCGGATTCCCCGTAGAGAGCTGGGGCAGCGAGTTCGACGCCGCGGCCTACGAGGTGAACATCCGCTACAAGGACGTCATCTCGGCGGCGGACGAGTGCTTCCTGTTCCGTCTCCTCGTCAAGGAGATCGCCCACAAGCACGAGCGGCTGGCGACGTTCCTCGGCCGTCCGTTCAACGATCGGGGCGGGAGCGGGATGCACCTGAATTTCTCGTTCCGCCGCCCGGACGGCTCGAACGCGTTCCACGAGCCGAACGCGTCCGACGGGGTCGCGCCGCTCGCGAAACAGTGCGTCGCGGGGCTCCTCTCGCATCACGAAGGCCTCAGCGCCATCGCCGCCCCGCACGTGAACGCCTACAAGCGGTTGCAACCGGACATGCTAAACGGGTATTGGGCGAACTGGGGGTACGACGATCGAACGGTGTGCATCCGCGTCCCCCCGGCGCGTGGCGAGGGGACGCGGCTCGAGCACCGCATGCCCGACGGCGCGGCGAATCCGTACCTGTCGGCCGCCGCGGTCCTGCACGCGGCGCGGTTCGGCGTCGAGCAGAAGCTCGACCCGCCTGCGCCCCAGAGTGTGGGCGAGGCGCCGAACACCGACCGCCGCGTCCCGGCGACGCTCGAGGCCGCGCTCCAGGCGTTCGAGTCCGACCAGGAGCTGTGCGAGGCACTGGGCCCGTGGCTCGTCGAGACGTTCACCAAGCTCAAGCGGGCCGAGTGGGAGCGTTACGCGAAGGCGATCGACGACACGACGACGACGGATGTGACGCCGTGGGAGATCGAGTACTACCTCCCCTACTTCTGAGGCGGCCATGACCGAGCCGAGGAACGTGCGATGAGCCTGGCGACCGCCGAAGCCGAGCTCTCCGGGATCGACCTCGTCGACCCGGACAACTACGTCGAGCGCGTGCCGTTCGAGTGGTTCGACGAGCTCCGCCGCCGCGCGCCCGTCGTGTGGCACGAGGAGTCCGAGCCCAACAAGGGCTTCTGGGCAGTCACGCGCTTCGACGATCTCGTGCAGGTCCACATGGACTGGGAGACGTACTCGTCCGAACGCGGGGCTGTCTCGCTCGAGGAGCTCGACGAGGAGCAGCTCTCGATCCGCAAGTCGATGCTCGAGACCGATCCACCACGCCATCGGGAGCTACGAAACATCTGCAACCGCCGGTTCAGCGCGCGCGGCGTCGGCGAGTACGCGGACTTCATCCGAGAAGTGGCCGGCAAGGTGCTCGACCGCGCGCTGGAGAAGGACGAGTTCGACTTCACGATGGAGATCGCCAAAGAGCTTCCGATCCGGTTCCTGTGCGCGATCTTCACGGTCCCCCAAGAAGACGCGCCCATGCTCATCAGGTGGGGCGACGCGATGATCGGCAACCAGGATCCCGAGTTCACCGACGCCGTCGTCGACAAGGTCGACACGGAGGAGTTCAAGTACCTGCCGTTCCGCTCCCCCATCGCGCTCGAGATGTTCGAGTACGCGCACCGGCAGCGCGACGTACGTCTGGACGAACCGCAGGACGACGTGATCACCGCGCTGACGATCGCCCAGCGCGAAGGCGTGCTTACCGAGCGCGAGTTCGACAACTACTTCGGCCTGCTGATGATCGCCGGGAACGAGACGACGCGACACACCATCAGCCACGGCATGCAGGCGCTGATCGAGCACCCCGACCAGATGCAGCGCCTCCGCGACGACCCGTCGCTGATCCCCAGGGCCGTCGAGGAGATCCTGCGGTGGGCCACACCGGTCATGCACTTCCGCCGAACGGCGGCGCACGACACGGAGCTCCGCGGTCAGAGGATCCGGGAGGGCGAGAAGGTCGTGACGTGGTACATCAGCGCGAACCGCGACGGGGATCAGTTCCCCGATCCGTACCGGTTCGACGTTAGCCGGCGTCCGAACGAGCACGTGACGTTCGGGCCCGGTGGACCGCACTTCTGCCTCGGGGCGCACCTCGCGAAGCTCGAGACGCGCATCCTGTTCGAGGAGCTGCTGCCACGTTTGAAGTCAATCGAGCTCGCAGGGCCGGTCGAGCGCATGCGCTCGAACTTCGTGAACGGCATCAAGCACATGCCGGTTCGGGTCAAACGCGCTTGACGCTAAGGCGCAGCCCAGACCAGCAGAGCAACGACGCCGACGGCAGCGAGGAAGATCAATATCGCCACCAACGCGCCGTGAAGTACATCCTTACGTTGCCGACGCGAGAGGGCTGAACCCCGGACGATCCTCCCGGGTACGACGCCCGCCCACTTCCACCACGGCTCGTCGTACTGCCCCACATCCCTCGCTGGCGGCCTTCCGCGACGTATTCGCCGTGTCATGCACTCTTTATCGGTGGAACCCCTAGCGAAGCGCAGGGCATGTTACCTGCGCTCCTCGCCCTCGCCGGCGACCCGAAGCATCGAGCGGAGCATCATCGCCATCGCGTCCTGCTGCTCGGGTGAGAGGTGCGACGTGATCGCTGCCTCCTCGGCGTTGAATCGGGGGAAGAGGTCCTCGATCTTCCGACGCCCGCGTTCGGTCAGTGAGACGCGAACCATCCGGCCGTCCGCGGCGTTCTTGCGGCGGCGGACGTAGCCGCGGCTTTCGAGCGTCGTCACGATCCCGGTGGACGTCGGGCGACTGATCCCCACCGCCGACGCGAGGTCGCGCGACTCCATCTCACCCCACACCCACAGCACCCACAACGCGACGAACGACGTCCACGACAACCGGTCGTCGGCGAGGATCTTCGCCTCCATGTGACGGCGGATGGCGGCGGACGCGCGGAACAGGTTCGACACCGCCCACATCGCTCGGAAGTCGAGCGGCATGTGCCCGAGACGTTCCAGGACCCGGCGCTCGGCGGGTAGCAGACCGGCGGGATCCGTCACGGCGCGATCCTACCGTGGCGCTTGTGACAGCATGCGCGACTCGTCGTTCTCGCGTCAGTCGACGTTCACGATCGTCATCACGCTCATGGCGTCGGCCGCACCTTGAATCCGAACGTTCGTCGAGGTGCCTCGGAACCGGATCGAGATCGTGTCGCCGTTCGCGGCCGTGACGATCGTGGTGAGCGGGATGACCCTCGTCATCGTCGTCGTGTCGAGGGTCATCGACTGGCAGGTGGTGTTCGCACCGTTGATCGCGACGCAGAGCGTCGCCGTTCCGCCGAGCGCTGCCGACGCCACGGGGATGGACGCCGCGACGAGGAAAAAGCCTGCGCGCGGGGCGGTGACGGACGCGGTTCCGGCGACGTGCGTGAAGCCGTCAAGGGGGCCGTTCGTGGACCACGTCACGTTCTGGAACGTGTTCGCGGCGGCCGCCGATTGGACCGTGGTGTCGGAGACCTGGATGTAGTCGGGGTCCGCGCCGGGGCCGGCTGGTCCTGTCGGACCGGTCGCACCGTCGGCGCCATCGGCCCCGGGCGGTCCGGCGGGTCCGGTCGCACCGTCGGGTCCAGTAGCACCGTCGGCCCCGGGCGGTCCGGCGGGTCCGGTGGCACCGTCGGGTCCAGTAGCACCGTCGGCACCAGCCGCACCGGCGGGTCCGGCGGGTCCGGTCGGACCGTCGGCGCCGTCAATGCCATCGATGCCATCGGCACCCGCAGGCCCCGTCGGTCCCGTAGCGCCGTCGAGACCGTCGGTGCCGGCAGGTCCCATCGGTCCGATCGGACCGAGCGGTCCCGCAGGGCCGGTGGCG